>NZ_JBICVV010000030.1:0-91236 GCF_043199295.1 Streptomyces sp. NPDC048612 | reverse complement strand
GGTTTCCGGACGTAAAGCGAAGCAGTCCGGAAACCCTGCCCCGGAGGCCCGTCACCGCACCCGACACCCACCCGCCCGCCGCAGGCGCAACGGCGGAGCCACCCGCAAACACCACCCGCACCCACGCCCCGCGCAGCGGAGCCCTAACAGCGCGAGGCCCCCACGGCGGGAACGCCGACAACGTGGGAATCAAGCGGGCACACAACGCCCGCCTTCCGTCCGGTAGTTCCAGCGGGCACCGTTCGTCACGAGCTCCTTGACCGCTTCGACGAAGCGGTCGACATGCTCATCCGGCGTGCCGACGCCCAGGCTGACGCGGATGGCGTTGAGGGACTTCTCGCCGGGGGCCGCGTCGGGGGCGCCGCACTCGCCGGGGTCCTGGGGCTCGCTGCCGAGGAGGGTGCGGACGAGGGGGTGGGCGCAGAAGAGGCCGTCGCGGACGCCGATGCCGTACTCGGCCGAGAGCGCGGCCGCGAAGTGGGAGCTGTTCCAGCCCTCGACGACGAAGGAGAGGACGCCCACCCGTGCGGCGTCGTCGCCGAAGAGGGAGAGCACGGCGACCTCGGGGACCTCGGCCAGGCCGGCGCGGAGCCGGGCGATCAGCTCCTGTTCGCGGGCGACCAGGCCGTCGAAGCCGGCCTCGGTGAGGGCCTGGCAGGCCGAGGCGATGGCGTAGGCGCCGATGACGTTGGGCGAACCGGCCTCGTGCCGGGCCGCGGTGGTGTGCCACTCGACGTCGACGCCGCCGTCCGCGCGCCGGGAGACCTTGCGGCTGGCGCCGCCGCCGGCCAGGTAGGGCGCGGCGTCCTGCAGCCAGTCCGCGCGGCCGGCCAGCACTCCGGCGCCGAACGGCGCGTACAGCTTGTGGCCGGAGAAGGCGACCCAGTCGACGTCCAGGCCCGCGAGGTCCACCGGGTGGTGCGGGACGAGCTGCGCCGCGTCCAGCACGATCCGGGCGCCGTGCGCATGCGCGGCGGCCGCCAGCTCCCGTACCGGCCACAGCTCGCCGGTCACGTTCGACGCTCCGGTCACGCAGACCAGCGCCGGGCCGTAGGGCTCGCGGGCGGCGAGCGCCTTCTCCAGGGTGTCGACCGCCTGCTGCGGGGTGCGCGGGGCGTTGAGGTAGGTGACCTCGACGTCGGGGCGCTGCTCCCACGGCAGCAGCGAGGCGTGGTGCTCGGTCTCGAAGACGAACACCCGGGTGTCCTGCGGGAGTACGGCGGCGAGCAGGTTGAGCGAGTCGGTGGTGGAGCGGGTGAACACGACCTGGTCCTCGGCGCCGCAGCCGAGGAACTCCCCGATGGTCCGGCGGCTGTTCTCGAAGAGGTCGGTGGACAGCTGCGAGAGGTACCCGGCGCCGCGGTGCACGCTGCCGTAGTACGGGGCGTAGGCGGCCACGTCGTCCCAGACCCGCTGGAGCGCGGGGGCGCTGGCGGCGTAGTCCAGCGCGGCGTAGTCGACCTCGCCGCCGGTCACCAGCGGGACGCGGACATCCCGGCCGAGAACCGGCAGCGGGGCACAAACGGAACGGTCGGCGGCAACGGCGGAAACAGACATGGCGAACTCCCGTGAGAGACAAGCGAATTCGCTGCGGGCGGGGGCGCGGAAAGGCACGCCGGGGCACCGCGGCGGAAAAGGAAAAAGGGATGCGGAAGAGGGGCCGTCGGGCCCTAGCGCATTCGCTGATTCACGGAAGTTCTCCCTCGGGGACCAGGACCCGGCGAGGGTCCGCGCTTGCCGCAGACCTCGCTGCCTGCGGCCTGGTCATCACCCGGGGCACCCCGCCACGGAAGGAGGGTTGCCGGACAGCGGGCCGGGGCCTGTGTCGCTGTCACTCGTGACCTGGGCAGAATCATGCCACACGCGCAAAGCGGCGCAAGGCCCGGTCCGTATGACGGACAGAGCCTTGCGCCGCACCCTGCGTCACCGCGCGCTCAGGTGTTGCTGGCGGCCACCCAGCGCTCCAGCGCCTGCTTGGCCGCCCCGGAGTCGATGGAGGCGGCGGCACGCTCGATCCCGGCCCGGATCTGCTCGGCCAGCGGGGCGTCCGTCGGCTCCAGCGCGACGAGCGCCGCCGCGCTGTTCAGCAGCACCGCGTCGCGCACCGGGCCGGTCTCCCCGTCCAGCATCCGGCGGGCGACATCCGCGTTGTACGAGGCGTCCGCCCCGCGCAGCGCCTCCACCGGCACCAGGGGGATACCCACGTCCCGGGGGTCGAAGTGCTCCTCGCGCACCGTGCCGTCCCGGACGACCCACACCCGGGAGGTCGCGGTGGTGGTCAGCTCGTCCAGGCCGTCGTCGCCGCGGAAGACCAGCGCCGACGAGCCGCGCTCGGCGAGCACCCCGGCCAGGATCGGCGCCATCCGGGCGTCCGCGACACCGGTCGCCTGGGCGCGGACCCTGGCGGGGTTGGTCAGCGGGCCCAGCACGTTGAAGGTGGTGCGGATGCCGAGCTGGGCGCGCGCGTTGGCGACGTGCCGCAGGGAGGGGTGGAACTTCACCGCGAAGCAGAAGGTGATGCCCGCTTCCCGGGCGACCTCGGTGACCCGCTGCGGGGTGAGGTCGAGGTTGACGCCGAGCTTCTCCAGGACGTCGGAGGCACCGCTGGCCGAGGAGGCGGCGCGGTTGCCGTGCTTGACGACCTTGGTGCCGGTGCCGGCGACCACGATCGAGGACATCGTGGAGATGTTGACGGTCTTGGCGCCGTCGCCGCCGGTGCCGACGATGTCGACGCTGGGGCCGGGCACCTCGATCAGCCGGGCGTGCGCGTACATGGTCCGGACGAGCCCGGAGATCTCGGCGACGGTCTCGCCCTTGGCCCGCAGGGCGACCGCGAACCCGGCGATCTGGGCGTCGCCTGCCTCGCCCCGCATGATCCTGTCCATCGCCCAGGCGGTGTCGTCCGCGGTGAGGTCACGGCCGGCGAGCAGGGCGTTGAGCAGGTCCGGCCAGGAGTGGGCCGCCACGCTGTCGCCGCCTGCCGGGGTCACAACGTTCATGGTCCACTCTCCTGGATCGTCTCCTGCTTATGCCGTCACCCTATCGAGCCACCGGACACGCCGGAGGGCCCCGTCCGATCAGCAGACGGGGCCCTCTGGGTGGCGTACTACCTACGGTGCGCTAGGAAAGCGCCGTGGTGATCAGTGGTGGCCGTGGCCGCTGGTGATCTCCTTGTACTCCTCGACCGTGGCCTTCGGGATGACGTTGTCCTCGCCGTAGTAGGCCTTGGAGAGCTTGGCCCGCAGCTTCTGCGAGCGCGACAGCTTGCGCGCCACACCGTTCTCGTCGACCTCGGGGCCCAGTTCGAGCGGCGCGGGCTGCTCGTGCTGCGTGAGCAGGTGCAGCTGCTCCTGGTCGAGCGGCTCGTGGACCTCGATGAACTCACCGTGCGGCAGGCGCTTGATGATGCCGGACTCGCGGCCGTGCAGCACCTTCTCCTTGTCACGCCGCTGCAGACCCAGGCAGATCCGCTTGGTGGCGATGAAGGCCAGCACCGGCCCGACGAAGAACGCGATCCGGACGAACCAGGTGATCGAGTTGATCGACAGGTGGAAGTGCGTCGCCCACAGGTCGTTACCGCCACCGATCAGCATCACGAAGTACGCGACCAGCCAGGCGACACCGAAGCCGGTACGGGTCGGGACGTTGCGCGGGCGGTCCAGGATGTGGTGCTCGCGCTTGTCGCCCTTGACCCAGGACTCGATGAACGGGTAGACCGCGATCGCGACCAGGACCAGCGGGAAGACCAGGATCGGGATCAGCACGCCGAAGTTCAGGGTGTGGCCCCAGAAGTTCCACTCCCAGCCCGGCATGACACGCACCAGACCCTCGGCGAAGCCCATGTACCAGTCGGGCTGGGCGCCGGTGGACACCTGGTCGGGCCGGTAGGGGCCGATGGCCCACACCGGGTTGATGCTGGCGATCGCGGCGATCACCGAGATCACACCGAAGACCAGGAAGAAGAAGCCTCCGGCCTTGGCCATGTAGACCGGCAGCAGCGGCATGCCCACGACGTTGTTGTTGGTCTTGCCGGCACCCGGGAACTGGGTGTGCTTGTGGTAGAAGACCAGGATCAGGTGCGCCACCAGCAGGCCGAGCATGATGCCCGGCAGCAGCAGGACGTGCACCGTGAAGAACCGCGGGATGATGTCGTGCCCCGGGAACTCCCCGCCGAAGATGAAGAACTGCAGGTACGAACCGACCAGCGGCATCGCCAGGATGACGCCCTCGATGAACCGCACGCCGGTGCCGGAGAGCAGGTCGTCGGGGAGCGAGTAGCCGGTGAAGCCGGTGAACATGCCCAGCACCAGCAGCAGGAAGCCGAACAGCCAGTTGACCTCGCGCGGCTTGCGGAAGGCGCCGGTGAAGAACACCCGCATCATGTGGACCATCATCGCGGCCAGGAAGACCAGCGCGGCCCAGTGGTGGATCTGGCGGATCAGCAGACCACCGCGCACGTCGAAGCTGATGTCCAGCGTCGACTCGAAGGCCTGCGTCATCCGGACACCCTGCATGGGCACGTAGGAACCGTGATAGGTCACCTCGGCCATGCTCGGGTGGAAGAACAGCGTCAGATAGACACCGGTCAGGATGATGATGATGAAGCTGTAAAGCGCGACCTCGCCCAGCATGAAGGACCAGTGGTCCGGGAAGATCTTGCGCATGTTGGACTTGGCGAGGCTGTAGATGCCCAGCCGGCCGTCCGCCCAGTCGGCGATCCGCTCACCCCGTGGCGCCTGGCCACGGCGCGTGGTGGTCGCGCTCGTCTCGTTACTCATCCGCGCTCCCAGAAGCTCGGGCCGACGGGCTCCTCGAAGCCGCTCGCGGCCTCCAGGAAGCCGTCCTTCTCCGTGATGTGCAGCTGCGGCAGGGCGTGTCCGGCCGGACCGAAGATCACCCGACCGCCGTCAGAGAGGTCGAACGTCGACTGGTGGCAGGGGCAGAGCACGTGGTGCGTCTGCTGCTCGTACAGGCTGATCGGGCAACCCACGTGGGTGCAGATCTTCGAGTACGCCACGATGCCCTCGTGCGACCAGGACAGCTCGTGCTTGTCCTTGATGTTCTGCGGCTGAATCCGCACGAGCATCAGGGCGTCCTTGGCGATCTCCTGCGCGAACTCCTCGTCGTGCTCCTCCAGGCCCTCCGGCATGGCGAACGTCAGGGAGCCGACCGCGATGTCCTCGGGACGCAGCGGGAGGTTGGTGGACTGGTTGACGAGCCGGACGCCCTTCTTCCAGTTCGTGGTGCGCAGCTTGTTCCCGGGCAGCGGCCCGAGGTCGCGCAGCAGCACGACGCCGGAGAGCGGCACCAGGGCCAGCGCGCCGAACATCGTGTTGCGGATCAGCTTGCGGCGGCCGACCTGCGACTCCTTCGCCCCCTGGGCGAAGTCCGCCATGACCTTGGCCTTGACCTCGGGCGGGGCCTCGATCGGGTGCCGCTCGTCGGCGACCTCCTCGTCCGACATCAGCGTCCGGGCCCAGTGGACCGCACCGGCGCCGATGCAGAAGAGCGCCGCGCCCAGCGTCAGACCGAGCGCGAAGTTCAGCGCGCTGATGTGACCGAGCGGCCAGATGTAGACGTTCTTTTCGATCGGGATCGCCACGTAGGAGGCGATGAAGCCGACCGTCGCGATCATGGACACGATAAAGAGCAGTGCCACGGTGCGCTCGGAGCGCTGGGCGGCACGGTCGTCGATGTCCTGCGCGCGGTGCTCGTGGGGCGGCAGACCCGGGTCGGCGAACGGGTTCTCCGCCGTGGCCACCGCACCTTCGTGAGCCGTCTCCCGCTCACCGGGAAGGGTTTCTTCTGGCACGTCTTCGTGTCGTCCAGTCTCGCTCATGACTTCTTGGCCTTCGTAGTCCGGGCTGCGACCCAGACGGCGACCGCGATCAGCGCGCCCAGGCCGAAGATGTAGCCGAAGAGACCCTCACTGACCGGACCGAGACCGCCGAGGTCGAGGCCACCGGGGCTCTCGGAATCATCGCCGTTGACGGCGCCCAGGTACGCGACGATGTCCTTCTTGTTCTGCTGCGACAGCGAACCGTCACCGAAGGAGGGCATGTTCTGCGGGCCGGTTTCCATGGCCTCGTAGATGTGCTTCGGGTCCACGCCCTCAAGCGTCGGCGCGTACTTGCCGTCGGTCAGGGCGCCGCCCTTACCGGTGAAGTTGTGGCACTGCGCGCAGTTGGTGCGGAACAGCTCGCCGCCCTTGGCGATGTCGGCACCGTCCGGGCTGTACTGCTCCTTGTCCGGCACGGTCGGGCCGGCGCCCAGCGAGGCGACGTACGCCGCGAGCTGGTCGATCTGGGCGTTGGTGTAGATGTTCTTCTTCCGCGGCACCTGGGCGCCGGGCTGCTGGGCCGGCATCCGGCCGGTGGCCACCTGGAAGTCCACGGCTGCGGCGCCGACGCCGACCAGGCTGGGGCCGTCGGAGGTGCCCTGACCGCCGGTGCCGTGGCAGCTGGCGCAGCCCACGGCGAAGAGCTTCTTGCCCTCCTTGATGGCAAGAGACTGGGCGGTGTCATCGGCCTGAGCCTTGTCCGCCGGCGCGAACGCGGCGTACAGCCCCCCAGTGACCGCCAGCGCGAAGAGTAGGACGACGAGCGCCGCCAGCGGATGGCGCCGTCGTGCGGAGAGCTTTTTCACGGATTACCCCGGTGTCAGGATCTTCTGCGTCGATGCTTTGGATATGTCTGTCTGATACGAGCCGGTACGGGCCCGGACTACTTGATCAGGTAGATCGTGGCGAAGAGGCCGATCCAGACGACATCGACGAAGTGCCAGTAGTAGGACACGACGATGGCCGCGGTGGCCTGCGTGTGGGTGAACCTCTTGGCCGCGTACGTCCTGCCCAGGACCAGCAGGAAGGCGATCAGACCGCCCGTCACATGCAGTCCGTGGAAGCCGGTGGTCAGGTAGAACACCGAGCCGTACGGGCCGGACGAGAGCGAGAGGCCCTCGTGCTTGACCAGCTCCGTGTACTCGAAGACCTGACCGCCGATGAAGATCGCACCCATGACGAAGGTGACCACGAACCAGGCCCGGAGCTTCTTGACATCGCCACGCTCGGCCGCGAAAACGCCGAGCTGGCAGGTCAGAGAGCTGAGCACCAGGATCGTGGTGTTGGTCGCGGAGAACGGAAGATTCAGCGCATCGGCGGATTCCTTCCAGTACTCGGCTCCGGTCACCGATCGAAGGGTGAAGTACATCGCGAAGAGGGCCGCGAAGAACATCAGCTCGGAACTCAGCCAAATGATGGTTCCGACGCTGGTGAGGTTCGGCCGATTGACCGACGGGTGCGCGTGCCCGGTTTCTACTGTCGTTGCTGTCGCCACGACCGACATTATGTCGGTCGCTTATCCCGCCCTCACTCCGGGGGGTGCCGTTCGGTGTGTCAAGGGCGTATGCGCTGCTCGTACGGACCGTTCCGGCGGTCGCTCGAAGGAGGGAAGCGCCCGGCCGGCCGCCGGAGCGCGGCCCCGGCGGCACCGGTCCTGACGGGCCGTCGGACAGATCGCGAATCCGTCCGAACCCCTCCTGCGGGCACCCCCCGCGGGAGTAGCATCCGCCCCACCCGATGCTGTGCCGCTACGAAGCGTGGAGGAACGATGCAGGCGACTGCCACGGTGCTGGTCTACAGCGACAACGCAGGCACCCGCGAGCAGGTCCGGCTGGCGGCCGGACGGCGCCCCGCCGCCGATGCCCCGCAGATCGAGATCCTGGAGTGCGCCACCGCGCCGGCCGTCCTGACGGCCCTGGAGCAGGGCGGCATCGACGTCTGCGTGCTGGACGGCGAGACCGCCCCGGCGGGCGGGATGGGTGTCTGCCGGCAGATCAAGGACGAGATCTTCCGGTGCCCGCCGGTGCTGCTGCTGATCGGCCGTCCCCAGGACGCCTGGCTGGCGACCTGGAGCCGGGCGGACGCCGCGGTGACCCATCCGCTGGACCCGGTGGCGTTCGCCGACGCCCTGGCCGGACTGCTGCGCCGCAGGAACCTCGTACAGGCCTGAGCGGCCTGCTGCGCGGCGCTCAGATCCCCGGGCGCAGCCGGGCCTCGCCGGCCGGGTTCTGCTCCCGCTCGGCCGCTCCTGTGGTGCTGGCGGCCCTGGTCTTCAGCGCGCTGCCGGCCCGCCATTCCTTCCAGGGCATGTTCCAGTCGCCGAAGCCGTTGTCGAACGGCGTCATGGTGTCGCCGCCGCTGTTGATGACCTTGACCACGTCGCCGACCCGCACGGTGTTGAAGAACCACTGGGCGTTGCCCGTGGACATGCCCGTACAGCCGTGGCTGACGTTCGCCGCGCCCTGTGATCCGACGGACCAGGGTGCGGCGTGGACGTACTCGCCGCTCCAGGTCACCCGGGTGGCCCAGTAGACCGGCAGGTCGTAGGAGTCCGAGCTTCCGGCGGCGATGCCGACGGTGGAGCTGCGCATCCGTACGAAGCTCTCCTTGCCGAGGATGACCTTGACGCCGTTGCGGGTGGAGAAGCCGGGCTTGCCGGTGGTGACCGGGAGGGTTTTGATCGTCTCCCCGTTGCGCCACACCGTCATCTGGTGCGAGGCGGCGTCGGTGACGGCCTCCACCCGGTCTCCGGTGGTGAGCTTCACGGGCTTGGAGGGGCCGCCGTAGAGGCCCTTGGCGATCTTCAGGCCCGGCAGGTTGCTGTGCACCGAGATCGTGGCGTGCGCGGGCCAGTACTCCTTCGGGCGGAAGTGCAGCTTCTTGCCGTCCACCCAGTGCCAGGCGCCCTCGACGCGCGGCATGGAGTCGACCTTCAGGGCGCTCTCCACGATGGCGCGGGCCTTCGGGTCCTTGACGGGCTGGCTCAGCTCGGCGGTGACCGGCTGGCCGACGCCGTACTCGCCGGCCTCCGGGCCGAAGACGGCGGTCAACTGGCCGTCCGCCTCCTTGGTGTTGACCACCAGCGTCCGGCGGCCGGGCGAACCGTCCTCCTCGGTGCTCACCCGCACCGTGTAGCGGCTGCCGGCGGCCAGCGGCGCGGTGGTGCGCCAGTGCCTGCCGTCGGCGCTCAGCTCGCCGTGGACGAAGCGGCCGGTGGCATCGGTGGCGGTCACGTCGGTGATCCGCGCGTCGTCCCCGTTGACGGACACCTCGAGCGGCTTGTCGGGGTCCGCTTTCTTCTTGCCGTCGGGGATGTTGGCCGAGATCTGGTCGGCCGCGTCGTAGGGATTGGCGGAGAGCGCTTCCGAATCCGAGCCCCCGCACGCGGTGGCGCTCACCGCAAGGGGCACGAGCAGGAGGCCGCAGCTCAGCACCGTCCGGGTTCGAGGTCTGTGACTCATGCCCCAAAAATATGAAGAATCACCTGTCCCAGCGCGCTGGAGAGGGCAAACGGGTCTGCCCCGGCCACCAAACGCGGCGGGCCCGGACACCTGTTGGGGTGTCCGGGCCCGCCGACGGCTGCGGTGCGGCCGTTACTGCGTGCGGTTCTCGCCGTGGTAGTACTCGAAGACCCAGCCGAAGAGACCCACGAGGATCACCGGCAGGGAGAAGTACAGCAGCCACCAGCCGAAGACGACGCCCAGGAAGGCGAGCGCGCCACCGACGGCCAGGGAGAGCGGCTGCCAGCTGTGCGGGCTGAAGAAGCCCAGCTCACCGGCGTCGTCCGAGACCTCGGCGTCCTCGTTGTCCTGCGCACCCGCGTCGACCCGCCGGGCCGTGAAGGCCAGGTAGTAGCCGACCATGATGCACAGGCCGAAGGCGAGGAACAGTGCGGTGGTGCCCGCCGGCTCCTTCGACCAGACGCCATAGACGATCGCCATGGCGAGGACGAAGACGGAGAGCCAGATGAACATCTTGCCCTGGATCTTCACTTGCCCGCCTCCTTGCCGCCGGCGAGGGACTTGTCGTCCTCGGTGGCACGGCCGTTGTGCAGCGCGTCAAGGGCTGCGATCTCCGGGTGGTGCAGGTCGAACGCCGGGGATTCGGAGCGAATGCGCGGCAGCGTGAGGAAGTTGTGCCGCGGCGGCGGGCAGGACGTCGCCCACTCCAGCGAGCGGCCGTAGCCCCAGGGGTCGTCGACCTCGATCTTCTCGCCGTACTTCGCCGTCTTCCAGACGTTGTACATGAACGGCAGGATCGACAGGCCCAGCAGGAAGGA
This sequence comes from Streptomyces sp. NPDC048612, assembly GCF_043199295.1. NCBI lineage: Bacteria > Bacillati > Actinomycetota > Actinomycetes > Kitasatosporales > Streptomycetaceae > Streptomyces > Streptomyces sp. NPDC048612. The sequence continues at coordinate 81,118 of NZ_JBICVV010000030.1, read as the reverse complement.
GCTGATCGTCGAGACGGTGTTCAGCGCCGTGAAGCCGTCGGCCGCGAGGTAGTCCGCGTAACGCCGCGGCATGCCCTCGGCACCCAGCCAGTGCTGGACGAGGAACGTGCCGTGGAAGCCGATGAACAGCGTCCAGAACGTGATCTTGCCGAGCCGCTCGTCCAGCATCTTGCCGGTGAACTTCGGCCACCAGAAGTGGAAGCCGCAGAACATCGCGAAGACGACGGTGCCGAAGACGACGTAGTGGAAGTGCGCCACCACGAAGTACGAGTCGGAGATGTGGAAGTCCATCGGCGGCGAGGCCAGGATGACACCGGTCAGACCACCGAAGGTGAAGGTGATCAGGAAGCCGATCGCCCACAGCATCGGCGTCTCGAAGGACAGCGAGCCCTTCCACATCGTGCCGATCCAGTTGAAGAACTTCACACCGGTCGGCACCGCGATCAGGAACGTCATGAAGGAGAAGAACGGCAACAGCACGCCGCCCGTCACATACATGTGGTGCGCCCACACCGTGACCGAGAGACCGGCGATCGAGATCGTCGCCGCGATCAGACCGATGTAACCGAACATCGGCTTCCGGGAGAACACCGGAATGACCTCGGAAATGATGCCGAAGAACGGCAGCGCGATGATGTACACCTCGGGATGGCCGAAGAACCAGAAGAGGTGCTGCCACAACAGGGCACCGCCGTTGGCGGCGTCGAAGACATGCGCACCGAACTTCCGGTCCGCCTCCAGCGCGAACAGCGCCGCCGCCAGCACCGGGAAGGCCAGCAGGACCAGCACACCGGTCAGCAGCACGTTCCAGGTGAAGATCGGCATCCGGAACATCGTCATGCCAGGCGCCCGCATGCAGATGATCGTCGTGATGAAGTTGACCGAACCGAGGATCGTGCCGAAGCCGGAGAAGGCCAGACCCATGATCCACATGTCGGCGCCGACGCCCGGCGAACGCACCGCGTCCGAGAGCGGCGAGTACGCGAACCAGCCGAAGTCGGCCGCACCCTGCGGGGTGAGGAAGCCGGCCACCGCGATCAGCGAGCCGAAGAGGTAGAGCCAGTAGGCGAACATGTTCAGCCGCGGGAACGCCACGTCGGGCGCGCCGATCTGCAGCGGCATGATCCAGTTCGCGAATCCGGCGAACAGCGGCGTCGCGAACATCAGCAGCATGATCGTGCCGTGCATCGTGAACGCCTGGTTGAACTGCTCGTTCGACATGATCTGCGTGCCGGGACGGGCCAGCTCGGCGCGCATGAGCAGCGCCATCAGGCCGCCGACGCAGAAGAACGCGAACGACGTGACCAGGTACATCGTGCCGATGGTCTTGTGGTCAGTGGTCGTCAGCCACTTCACGACAGCGATGCCGGGTTGCTTCTTGCGTACGGGCGGTGCTGCCGGAGCCGTATCGGCGGCGGCACCCTGAGGTTCGTTGAGGATGCTCACTGGTTCTTGGTCTCCGCATTCCTGGCGTGATCCGTCTGCTCGATGCCCGACGGCAGGTATCCGGTCTGGCCCTTCTTCGCCAGGTCCTTCAGGTGCTCCCGGTACCGCTCGGGGGAGACGACCTTGACGTTGAAGAGCATCCGGGAGTGATCGACACCGCAGAGCTCGGCGCACTTGCCCATGAAGGTGCCCTCCTTGTTCGGAGTCACCTCGAAGACGTTGGTGTGGCCCGGGATGACGTCCTGCTTCATCAGGAACGGCACCACCCAGAAGGAGTGGATGACGTCACGAGAGGTCAGCACGAACTGAACCGTCTCGCCCTTCGGCAGCCACAGGGTCGGACCGGGGTTGCCGGTCTGCGGGTTCCGCGTGCCCGGGGTGCCCGTGTCGTAGACACCGTCGGCACCGGCCGGCGCGGTCTTCTTCCACTTGTCCGGGATCGCGTCGAGTGCGCTGGAGTTCATGGCCGAGGTCGACTTGTCGCCGTCCACGTTCTCCAGGTAGTTGAACGCCCAGCTCCACTGGAAGCCGACCACGTTCACGACGTGGTCCGGCTTCTTCGAAGTCTTGAGGAGTGCGCTCTCATCACGTGCGGTGAAGTAGAACAGCACCGCGATGATGATGAACGGCACGATCGTGTACAACGCCTCGATCGGCATGTTGTACCGGGTCTGCGCGGGGACCTCCACCTTGGTCCTGCTGCGGCGGTGGAAGATCACGCTCCAGATGATCAGGCCCCACACCAGCACGCCCGTTGCGAGGGCGGCGGCCCAGGAGCCCTGCCAAAGAGAGAGGATCCGCGGCGCCTCGTCGGTGACGGGCGTTGGCATGCCGAGGCGGGGGAAGTCCTTATATGTGCAACCAGTCGCGGTCGCCAGGACCAGGCCCGCAGCAAGCACCTGCGGCAGCTTCCGCCGCATCGGGCGCCGCGACGAGCGGTCGGAGCCGTTGGGACTCACGTAGCGCCTTCCCGAGAGTCTCGCCCGCGAGACCGGCTGCGGCCGTCTCGCTGGTCGGTCGCCGGCCCTGGCGCGGGCAGGGGTTTGGATGTTTATGCGGACCAAACCCTACTGGACGCTATTTGGGGTCGCGCGGGGAGGGTGCCCAACGCGCCGCGTCGCACCCCTAAGGGGTGGCCAGGGCCCCCGGGCGGTGCCCTCGGAAGCCCCGATTACCCGCTTTCACCAGGCATCTGACGCCGCGCCCGGCACGGGCAGCGGCACTCCCCCGGCCGGTGCCTCCCGGCCCGGCCCGCCGCGGGACCCGAGGGCTCCCGGCTGCGGACCGGAGCACCTCCCGCCGGGAAACGGAGGGGACTAACGTCTCGTACGTGCCCTACTTCGACGCGGCGTCCGCCGCCCCCCTGCATCCCGTCGCCCGTGAGGCCCTGCTCGCCTCGCTGGACGAAGGCTGGGCCGACCCGGCCCGCCTCTACCGCGAGGGGCGGCGCGGCCGGCTGCTGCTGGACGCGGCGCGGGAGGCCGCGGCCGAGGCCGTGGGCTGCCGCCCGGACGAGCTGGTTTTCACCCCTTCGGGGACGCAGGCGGTGCACTCGGGAGTCTCGGGCGCGCTGGCGGCCCGGCGGCGAGCCGGCCGCCGGCTGCTGCACTCCGCCGTCGAGCACTCCGCCGTCCTGCACGCCGCCGAGGTCCATGAGGCGGCCGGCGGCAGCCGTACGGAGCTGGCGGTGGACCGTACGGGCCGGGTGCGGGCCGCGGACGTCGCGGCGGCGCTGACACCGGACACCGCGCTGGTCTGTCTGCAGTCCGCCAATCACGAGGTGGGAACCGAACAGCCGGTCGGGGAGGTGGCCGCGCTCTGCCGGGAGGCGGGTGTGCCCCTTCTGGTGGACGCCGCGCAGTCGCTGCCCTGGGGGCCGGTGCCCGGCGGCTGGTCGCTGCTGACGGCGAGCGCCCACAAGTGGGGCGGCCCGCCCGGCGTGGGGCTGCTCGCGGTCCGCAAGGGGACCCGGTTCGCGCCCCAGGGGCCGCACGACGAGCGGGAGGCGGGCCGCAGCCCGGGGTTCGAGAACATCCCGGCGATCGTGGCCGCCGCGGCGTCCCTGCGCGCACTGCGGGCGGACCCGGGGACCACGGACGAGGCGGCGCGGCTGCGGCGGCTGGTGGACCGCGTCCGGACCCGGGTGCCGGAGCTGGTCCCGGACGTGGAGGTGGTCGGCGATCCGGTGCGCCGCCTCCCCCACCTCGTCACCTTCTCCTGCCTCTATGTCGACGGCGAGGCGCTGCTGCACGAACTCGACCGCGCGGGATTCTCCGTGTCGTCCGGTTCGTCCTGTACGTCCAGCACGCTGACGCCGAGCCATGTGCTGCGCGCGATGGGCGTGCTGTCCGAGGGGAACGTACGGGTCTCGCTGCCGTACGGCACGGACGAGGCGGACGTGGAGCGCTTCCTGGAGGTGCTGCCGGAGGTGGTCCGCTCGGTGCGGGAGCGGCTGGGCGTCCCGGCGGCGGGACGGGAAGCCGCGGCGGCCGGCGGCGTCCCGGCACCGGCGGCCGCCCGCGCGGACGGGGAGCCCGCCGGGCCCGCGCCGGACGACGAGCCGCCCGGCCTGGTCGTCGACTCGCTCGGCAAGCGCTGCCCGATCCCGGTCATCGAGCTGGCGAAGGCGATCGGGGAGGTGCCGGCCGGCGGGACGGTGACGGTGCTCTCCGACGACGAGGCGGCCCGGCAGGACATCCCCGCCTGGTGCACCATGCGCGACCAGGAGTACGTGGGTGAGCGGCCGGCCGAGCGCGGCGCCGCGTATGTCGTGCGGCGCCGCGCCTGACCGGGCGGTTCAGAGCAGGTGCTGCTGGACCTCGGCGGCGGCCTCGTGGCCGTATGCCTTGGTGAAGCGGTCCATGAAGTGGCTGCGGTGCAGCTCGTACTCCTGGGTGCCGACGGTCTCGATGACCAGCGTCGCCAGCATGCAGCCGATCTGCGCGGCGCGCTCCAGGCCGACGCCCCAGGACAGGCCGGAGAGGAAGCCGGCGCGGAAGGCGTCGCCGACGCCGGTGGGGTCGGCCTTGGCGTTCTCCTCGGGGACACCGACCTCGATGGCCGGCTCGCCGGTCCGCTCGATCCGGACGCCGTTGGAGCCGAGGGTGGTGACGCGGGTGCCGACCTTGGCGAGGATCTCCTCGTCGGTCCAGCCGGTCTTGGACTCGATCAGGCCCTTCTCGTACTCGTTGGAGAAGAGGTAGGCCGCGTCCGTCATGAGGGTGCGGATGGACTCGCCGTCCATCCGCGCGATCTGCTGGGAGAAGTCGGCGGCGAACGGGATACCGCGGCTGCGGCACTCCTCGGTGTGCCGGACCATGGCCTCGGGGTCGTCCGCACCGATCAGGACGAGGTCGAGGCCGCCGACCCGCTCGGCCACGTGCTGCAGCTCGATCAGCCGGGCCTCGCTCATCGCGCCGGTGTAGAACGACCCGAGCTGGTTGTGGTCGGCGTCGGTGGTGCACACGAAGCGGGCGGTGTGCAGCACCTCGGAGATGCGGACGGAGCGGGTGTCGACGCCGTGGCGGTCGAGCCAGGCGCGGTACTCCTCGAAGTCGTTGCCGGCGGCACCGACCAGGATCGGCGCGGTGCCGAGCTGGCCCATGCCGAAGGAGATGTTGGCGGCGACGCCGCCGCGGCGGACCTCGAGCTGGTCGACCAGGAACGAGAGGGAGATCGTATGCAGCTGGTCGGCGACCAGCTGATCGGCGAAGCGGCCGGGGAAGGTCATCAGGTGGTCGGTGGCGATGGAGCCGGTGACTGCGATACGCACGACGGGTCTGCTCCTGCGGAAGGCGGAGGGACGGGCGGACGTAGAGAAACGCTACCCCGCGAGGTCGCGTACCACCCGGTCATCCCGGACACTTGAAACCACAGAAACTACCCGATAGTAGGTCTTTCTCCTCGATACTCGGCTGCGTACGGTGCCCCTATGACCAAGCCTGTGAAAGCCGTCACACCGCGCCATGACGCCTCCCCCGTCCGCCAGGACCCGGAGTCGCTCGACGAGCTGCGCGGCGACTGCGCACGGATGGCGGGCCGCTGGACCGCCGGCCGGGCGGCCGCGCCCGCCCCGGGGCGGGCCGCCGATCTGCACGGGGTCCAGGTCCCCTCCTCCGCCGCCGCACTCGTGGACGGAATGTCCGAGTACGGCGACTGACGTCCCGCCCGGCGGCGGCCGCCGCGCCCCCCGGGGGAACCGTGTACGCCCCCGCTCCGTCCCATCGACGTCCACCTCATGGAGGATGGCACGTCAGATGTTCAGCGGAGCCGAAGGAGCGATGCGGTGAACACCGAGGACAGCACCGACACCCCGAACCCCAAGGAGCGCAGGCGGCGCACCCCGTTGGTGGTCGCCTCGATGGCTGCCGCGGTGCTGCTGGCCGGGGGCGGCGCGGCGTACTGGGCCTCGTCCGCGTCCAGCGACGAGAGCTCCGGCGCGGGCGCCGCGGGCGATCCGCCGCCGCTCGCGCTCGACGGCTACACCGGCGGCGGCTCGATCGCGGCCGGTGAGCCCAATCCGCAGGGTGCGAAGTACCGGGCGGTGCAGAAGCTGCCCGGCGGCCCGGAGTCCGCGCCGGTGTACCGCCCCAAGGGCGAGATCAGCCGGCAGTCGGTCGAACGGCTGGCGGAGGCGCTGGATCTGTCCGGAAAGGTCCACTCCGAGGGGACCAGCTGGAAGGTCGGCGGGACGAAGGACGCCCGTGGCCCCGTGCTGCAGGTGAGCAAGACCGGCTCGGGTGCGTGGACGTACTCGCAGTACGGCACCCCGGGCGGGACGAACTGTGCGCTGCCCGCCTCCCCGAAGGGCGACAAGGGGCAGAGCGGGGCCGGCAGCGGTACGCCGTCGAACCGTCCCGGCTGTCCGTCGTACCGCGGCGGCGGGGACGTCACCACCGAGGACGACAGCAGCGGCAAGGGCGCGGTGTCGCCGGAGAAGGCCAAGAAGGCGGTGCGGCCGGTGCTGGCGGCGCTCGGCCAGAAGAACGCCCGGCTGGACGCGGGCGGACTGTCCGGCGCGGTCCGGATCGTCACCGCGAACCCGGTGCTCGGCGGGCTGCCGACGTACGGCTGGCAGAGCGATCTCCAGGTCGGCTCGGACGGCCAGGTGGTCGGCGGCAGCGGCCAGTTGGCGAACCCGGCCAAGGGCGCGGAGTACCCGGTGCTGAGCGCCGACAAGACGCTGGACCGGCTGAACTCGGGCGACGGCCGCAAGCCGGCCGGCTGCCCCTCGCCGCCCAGCGGGAAGAGCGACGAGGACGGCAAGGACGGCGGGATCGCGCCGTGCGAGCCGGACCCGACGAAGGGGCAGAAGCCGGCCGAGGTGACCGGCGCGGTCTTCGGGCTCTCCGTGCAGACCGTGGACGGCGGGCAGGCGCTGGTCCCGTCGTGGCTGTACAAGGTGCGCCAGCCGGGCGCGGGCAGCGGCCCGGACGCCACCTCGACGATCGCGCACCCCGCGGTGAACCCGAAGTACCTGGCCCGTAAGGGCGACGGGTCGCAGAGCCCGGGGCAGTCGCCGCACAAGCCGAATGCGAAGCCCGGGGCGATGTCCCTGGAGTCGTACGACGTGGGCGACGGCGGCAGGAAGCTGACCCTGCACTTCTGGGGCGGGGTGTGCAGCGTCTACACGGCGAGCGCCGAGGAGTCGGGCACGACCGTGAAGACCAAGGTCACCGGCAAGGACAAGAAGCCCGGCCAGGTCTGCGTGAAGATCGCCAAGGAGTTCACCAAGACCGTGACGCTGGAGAAGCCGCTGGACGGCCGGAAGGTGGTCGACGAGTCGAGCGGCGACTCCGTGCCGAAGCGGTAACGGGCCTCGCGGAAGCCGGGTCCGCCGGGCCCGGCGGCGTCGGGCACAACGAGAGCGGCGCTCCCCACTCGGGGGGCGCCGCTCTCGTCTGCGTACTTCCCGTGCCCCTTAGCTGAAGGAGTCGCCGCAGGCGCAGGAGCCGGTGGCGTTCGGGTTGTCGATCGTGAAGCCCTGCTTCTCGATGGTGTCGACGAAGTCGATGGAGGCACCGCCCAGGTAGGGGGCGCTCATCCGGTCGGTGACGACCTTGACACCGTCGAAGTCCTTGACCACGTCGCCGTCGAGCGAGCGCTCGTCGAAGAAGAGCTGGTAGCGCAGTCCGGAGCAGCCGCCGGGCTGAACGGCCACCCGCAGCGCGAGGTCGTCCCGGCCTTCCTGCTCCAGAAGGCCCTTGACCTTCGACGCGGCCGCGTCGGACAGGATGATGCCGTCGCTGACGGTGGTCTCGTCCTGAACGCTCATCTAGATCTCTCCCGGGTTGTACGGACCGCTTGTCATCGGTTGCAACCTGCTGCAACCGGGGACGTCCCGGATTAATTCCGGCTGGGCGCAATTCGTCGAGAAGCCTTCCGGACACCGCCGGGAGCGGCCTCTCCTAATCGTTCTCTCCTCATGCTCGCACACCGGCGGCCGGGAACAGGTGGCCGACCGCACATGGCGGTGCTGATGCGTCACATCGACACTATGGCCATCGTCAAAGTGACGTGAAGCGGCTATGATAAATAGCGTCAAATAGACGAAAAGGCTGTATGCAAGAGCCGCCCGCAGAAAAGAGAGGGTGCGTGTTGTGACCACCGCCCAGCCCCTGGACGTCCAGCCGACCCCGCTGGCGCTGCTCCTCCTCGGCCGCGAGGCCGACCCGAAGAGCGAGCGCGGCGTGGAGTGCCCCGGCGATCTGCCGGCCCCGTCGGACCCCGGCCTCGTCGAGCGCGCCCGCGCGGCCAAGGCGAAGCTCGGGGACAAGGTCTTCGTCCTGGGGCACCACTACCAGCGCGACGAGGTCATCGAGTTCGCCGATGTGACCGGCGACTCGTTCAAGCTCGCGCGGGACGCCGCCGCCCGGCCGGACGCCGAGTACATCGTCTTCTGCGGTGTGCACTTCATGGCGGAGTCCGCCGACATCCTCACCGGCGACGACCAGCAGGTCATCCTCCCCGACCTGGCCGCCGGCTGCTCGATGGCCGACATGGCCACCGCAGAGCAGGTCGCCGAGTGCTGGGACGTGCTCACCGAGGCCGGTGTCGCCGAACAGGTCGTACCGGTCTCGTACATGAACTCCTCCGCCGACATCAAGGCCTTCACCGGCAAGCACGGCGGCACGATCTGCACCTCCTCCAACGCCAAGCGGGCGCTGGACTGGGCCTTCGAGCAGGGCGAGAAGGTCCTCTTCCTGCCGGACCAGCACCTGGGGCGCAACACCGCCGTCCGTGACCTGGGCATGTCCCTGGACGACTGCGTGCTCTACAACCCGCACAAGCCGAACGGCGGGCTGACCGCCGAGGAGCTGCGGGCCGCCAAGATGATCCTGTGGCGCGGCCACTGCTCGGTGCACGGCCGGTTCTCGCTCGACTCGGTGAACGACGTGCGCGCGCGCATCCCCGGTGTGAACGTGCTGGTCCACCCCGAGTGCAAGCACGAGGTCGTGGCGGCGGCGGACTACGTCGGGTCGACGGAGTACATCATCAAGGCCCTGGAGGCCGCCCCACGCGGCTCGAAGTGGGCCATCGGCACCGAACTGAACCTGGTCCGCCGGCTGGCCAACCGTTTCGCCGACGAGGACAAGGAGATCGTCTTCCTCGACAAGACGGTCTGCTTCTGCTCGACGATGAACCGCATCGACCTGCCGCACCTGGTGTGGGCGCTGGAGTCGCTGGCCTCGGGCAAGGTGATCAACCGGATCGAGGTCGACGCGGAGACGGAGAGCTTTGCGAAGCTGGCGCTGGAGCGGATGCTGGCGTTGCCGTAGGCGTGCGTTTTTGGCTTTCCCGCCGTGGTGGCCTCGCGCTGTTTCGGGTCCGCTGCGCGGGGCGTGGGCTGGGGTGATGCTTGTCTGTCCCTCGCCGTTGCGCCTGCGGCGGGCGGGTGGGTGTCGGGTGCGGTGACGGGGGGCCCGGGGCGGGGGGGTGGGGGGGGGGGCCCTGCCCCCCCCCCCCCCCGCCCCCTCCGGCCCGTCCCCTCCCGTGGGGGGAGTGAGTGCGGGTGAGTGGGGGCGGGCGTTTGTGGGATCGGCTGGGGGCTGATCAGGTCGTTGCGGCCTCTAGGGTCCAGCGGATTTTGTCGCCGCCCTTGATGGCGGTGTGGCAGGGGCCGGTGGTGATCTTCTTCTCGTTGACGTAGGCGTTCCACTTCTTGGTGGCGTCGGCGGCGTCGCCGTGGATGGCGGTGACGACGAAGTCCTGGGTGGCGGCGTCCCAGCGCGCCTGTACGCCGCCGAGGCCGTACTGCGCGTTGGCGTCCACCAGGGCGGTGAGTGGTGTGGCGGAGAGGCCGTCGGCGGCGCAGTAGAAGCCGCCGAAGACGGTGCGCGGGCCCGTGATGACGAGTCCCACGCTCGCGGTGTAGGGGCCGCCGGTGACGCCGACGCGTACCCGGACGTCGCCCGTGGCCGCGGTGGCGGGCGGCGCGGCCGCGAGAGCCAGGGCCAGGGCGAGCCCGGCAGCGGTGACGGGGGCGGCCCCGCGGGCCAGAACGGACGGCACGCTCGCTCACCTTTCGACGGTCCGGCAGCACACGCCACGTAACCAGCACTCCCGGTGATCGGCGAGAGGTGCACCGCCGAATGCGTACGGCGCGGGCGCGCGCCCCGGATAAACGGTTGCCGCGGGCCGGGCGGCGCCGGTACGTTCCCCCGGCCGTCGGCGTTCCCGGGACGGCATCCGTCGCCAGGAGGTGTGCAGCACATGCGCAGCAGTGCCCAGCAGTCGGTCTCGCGTGCTCACCTCTGCCACCTCCTCACGACGGAGACACCTTGTCGATCCACCTCACCCCACTGACCGACCCCGGCCCCTCGCTGTCCAGCCGGCGCCTGGCCTGGCTGGCGGCCGACGCCGACGCGGTACCCGTCGGCTCGGCCTTCCTGCGGCTCTTCACCGACGCGGGACAGGAACACCGCGCCGAACTGGACCTCCGCGTCCACCCCGCCGAGCGGCGCAAGGGCGTCGGTCAGCGGCTGCTCGACGCGGCGGTCGCCGCGGCCCGGAAGAACGGCAGGCGCTGCATCGCCGCCCAGGCCAGGGCGGTTTCCCCCGGGGAAGCGTTCCTCGCCGCCCAGGGCTTCCGTAAGGTCCTCACGCTGCGCCATGCCCGGCTGGCACTGGCCGGGCTGGACCTCGCAGCCCTCTGCGAGGCCGTCGGGAAGCCCCGTCCCGGCTACCGGCTGGAGTCCTGGCGCGGCGTGGTCCCCGGCCACCTCGCCCGGACGTTCGCCGCCTCGCGCCGGGCCATGGACGACATGCCCATGGGCCAAGCCGATCACGGCACGGTGCCCTGGGACGTCGAACGGGTCCGGGCGGCGGCCCGGCTCATCGAGCAACGCGGCGATCTGCTGTACACCGTCGTCGCCGTCGCCACCTCGGACGGCTCGATCGCCGGGTTCACCGAGCTGGTCGTCCCCGGTACCGGCACGGGCGACGCCCAGCACTACGGCACCGGCGTGCTGCCGGAGCACCGGGGGCACGGCCTCGGCCGCTGGATGAAGGCCGAGTCCATCCGGCGGGTCCGGCAGGACCACCCGGACCTCGACGGCCTCACCACGGACACCGCCGACAGCAACGCCCCCATGAGGCGCGTCAATGACGGCCTCGGCTACCGGGCGACGCACGAGGTGCTCGTCCACGAGCTGGCGCTGTAGGGAGACACGGGCAGGTGGGCGGGCGGCCTGGGAGGTCTCACGGGCCGGCCCGCCCCGCTGGGCAGCCGGACGCTCTCGCCCCTCACAGATAGATTTGCCGACGACAGGCACGGCAGCAGGTCCGGCCCTCGCACAGTCTGGTCTCCGCGTGGTCGCACGGCTCCGGCAGCCGGTCGCCGCGGCTGACGGCGATCCGTAACACCGCCCGCAGCGCCTCGCGGAGTCCGGTGGCCAGGCGCCACAACTCTTGAGGGTCCACGGCCGCCGGGGCGGGCGGGGGCGGGGTGTCGTCCAGCAGGGTCTCGGCCGCCGCGAGCAGTTCGCTCTCGACCGTGTCGGCGAGGACGGAGAGGTGACTGTCCGGGCCGTCCGTGCTCAGGTAGCACGGACCACCGTCCGGCCTGGTCCACGGCAGCAGCCGGGGCGGCGAACCCTCGAACATCTGACTCACTTCCTTCGTGTCGACCGTCCTCACTACCGTGTGTATCGCCATCGCGACCCTGTGGGACATGGCCTCAACGCGGGTGTTCCGTCCCCCTGTTGAGCCGGGACGACCGAGAGCTGACGCACATGAAGTTCACCTCGAAGGAACTGACCCCCTACCTCTCCGCCCGCCACTACTTCGGCTCCGAACAACGCCGCCACCGCGAACGCGCCAAGCTCTCCCTGGTGCAGCTCGCGGACATCGTCAACTTCAGCAAGAGCACCCTGGCGCGCGTCGAGACCGCGGAGCTGATGCCCCCACCGGAACTCCCCGCCACCCTCGACGCGGCCTTCGGCACCGAGCAGTACTTCCACGGCCTGTACGAACTGGCCAAGCGGGAGGCACACCCGGACCAGTACCGGCGCTTCATGGACTTCGAGGCCCGCGCAGAGGTGATCGAGGTGTATGAACCGCAGGCGGTACCTGGGTTGTTGCAGACGCGGGAGTACGCCCGTGCGTCCCTGGGTTGCCAGGACTTGCCCCAGGAGCAGATCGACCAGCGTGTCAACGCCCGAATGTCCCGTCAGGAGCGCCTGCACGCGGACTCCCCGCCCTACCGATGGGCCATCATCGACGAGGCTGTGCTGCGACGGGAAACGGGCAGCCGGGAGTGCACCTACAAACAACTGGCTCGGCTGCTCGAACAGGTGGATACTCCCGACAGTAGGGTGCAGGTCATGCCGTTCAGCGCGGGTCCGTACCCACTGATGGGCGGCGCCCTGAACCTGTTGACGCTTCCCGACGGCTCCACCGTGGCCTACGAAGAGGGCATCGAGATCGCGCATCTCTACGAGAGTTCGGAAGCCGTGAAGAACTGGCGGCGCCGATACGAGGTGCTGCGTGCGAACGCCCTCTCACTGGCGGAGTCAGCGGTGCTGATCCGAAAGGCAATGGAGGACTACAAGCCATGCGACACACAACCGATTTGAGCGCGGCTCGCTGGCGCAAGAGCAGCTACAGCAACACCAACGGAGGCAGCTGCGTCGAGATCGCCGACCACTTCCCCGGCCTCGTCCCCGTACGCGACAGCAAGAACCCCCACGGCCCCGCACTCCTCATCCCGGCCACAGCCTGGACCGAGTTCGTCGCCTCGCTCAAGCACCAGGGCTAGACACGCAGTTCGGCCCGTCCCGGTATGCCGACGGGACGGGCCGAGTCGTTATAGGGACACGCTCTGCCCCTCGGGCGTGACCGTGATGCGGTAGCGGTCCCTGGTGGGGCTGCCCGCTGCGGTCCAGGCGCAGTAGGCGGATTCGACCTCGTCCCAGAGGCGGCGGGGGCCGTGTTGTTCGGTCTCGTAGGTGGTGTGGCCGGGGACGTATTCGGCGGTGGCCCACGAGGTGCGGGCGTCGTCGAAGAGCCAGTAGGTGGCTTCGTCGCTGCCGTCGTCGGCGGGGCACAGGAGGGGCCAGGCGTCGCGTACGCGGAGGCCGACGGCGAAGCGGGCGTGCGGGTTCTCCTCCAGGACGCGGGGGTCGAGGGTGGTCGTCGCGCGGTCGCCCTCCTCGCCGTGGTACCAGTCGCGGATGCGGCCGTAGGAGCGGCGCTGCCGGCGGGCCCACATGAAGGCGGGGCGGCCGGAGAAGCCGCCGGTGGCCCGGCCGTTCCGGACGGTGAGGGTGGCGAACGAGTAGGAGTGGAACGAGGAGCCCCACGGGGTGAGGATCGTGCCGCCCGGTGCGGTCTGTGCCACCCAGGCGTAGGGGATGTCGCGGACCGTGCAGGTGGCGAGGGTGCGGTCGAAGGGCGCCTGCTCGGGTACGCCGGCCAGGCCGTCGCCGCAGACCAGACGCGGGTGCAGGCCGGCCCGCGCCAGATTGCCCCGGGCGATGTCGTGGAGGGTCTTGTCGGTCTCGATGCTGGTGGTGCGGTCCTCACCGAGCCGGTGTGCGAGCCAGGCGGCGTGGTAGCCGGTGCCGGTGCCGATCTCCAGTACGGTGTCGCCGTCCCGGACGACGGCGGCCATGGCCAGCATGAGGGAGGGCATGGACGTGGAGCACGTCGGGAAGGTGACCCCGCCGGTCACGGGACGGCCGTCGTTGTGCTGGGTGATCAGCGGGAGGTCGGCGTAGACCATGCGCCGCCACTCCGCCTCGTTCGCGGAGCGGGAGACGGTGCGGTCGCCCACCTCGAAGGTGTCCGGCACGAAGTGGGCGCGGTCGACGGCGGCGACGGTTGGCGCCCACTCCGGTGTCAGGGCGCCCTTGTTGCGCAGGATTTCCAGCAGCCGGTCCGGCGAGGACATGGCGCCGCCCCCTACTTCTTCGTCGGCGGGTCGGTCACCGGCTTGGTCCACCGGCCGTCGGACTCCTTCGGGCTCTGCTGCCGGTCGCCCTCCGCGCCGCCCTTGCCGTCACCGTGCTTTCCCACTGCGGTCCCCCTTCGTCGGTGAGTGGTGCCGGAGCGGCCCCGGGCCGCCCCGTGAGCGGATGCCCAGCACGATGCCCCCGCAAGCACCGGCTTGCGGGGGCATCGTTTCTTCAGCGGGCTGGGCCGGTCGGGCCGTCGTCAGACGCCCGCCGGCTCCGGGGAGCGGTCGGACTCCCCGGACTGCGGGCCGGTCTCGCCGGACCGCTTCGCCGCCTTCTTCGCCGCCCGGCGCTCCTTGCGGAGTTCGATCATCGCGTAGAGCGTCGGGACGAGGAGGAGGGTGAGCAGGGTGGAGGTGATCAGACCGCCGATCACGACCACGGCCAGCGGCTGGGATATGAAGCCGCCGTCGCCGGTGATGGACAGGGCCATCGGGAGCAGCGCCATGATCGTGGCCAGGGCGGTCATGAGGATCGGGCGGAGACGGTGGCGGCCGCCCTCGATGACCGCTTCGACGACGCCGTGACCCTGCGCGCGGTACTGGTTGATCAGGTCGATCAGCACGATGGCGTTGGTGACCACGATGCCGATCAGCATCAGCATGCCGATCATCGCCGGGACGCCCAGCGGGGTGCCGGTGGCGACCAGCAGGCCGATCGCGCCGGTCGCCGCGAAGGGGATCGAGACGAGCAGGATCATCGGCTGGACCATCGAGCGGAAGGTGGCCACCAGGAGCATGAAGACGATGGCGATGGCCGCCAGCATCGCCAGGCCGAGCGAGGAGAACGCGTCGGACTGGTCCTGGGAGACGCCGCCGATCGTCGCGGTGGCGCCGTCCGGCAGCTTCAGCGCGTCGATCTTCTGCTGGAGCTGGGTGCTGACCGCGCCGGTGTTGTCGCCGGTCGGCTTGGCGGTGATGGTCGCCGAGCGGGCGCCGTCGATCCGGGTCATCTGGACCGGGCCGGGGACGGTCTTCACGGTGGCCAGGCTGCTGAGCTTGGCCGGGCCGGACGGGGTCGGGACGGCCAGGTTCTTCAGCTCGTCCTCGGTGGTGGCCGGGTGGGCCGACTGGACGACGATGTCCCGCTCGGTGTCGCCCAGTACGGCCTTGCCGCTGGTGGTGCCGCGGACCGCCTGGGTCACCGCCGCGCCGAGCGAGGCCTGGTCGTAACCGGCCGCGGCCGCCTTGGCGTTGGGCTTCACGGAGATCCGGGGGACGCTCTGGGAGAGGTCGCTCTGGACGTCGGTGACGTCGTCGAGGCCGGCGACGGTCTTGCGGACCTGCTCGCTGGCCGTCTTCAGGACACCGGCGTCACCGGCCTTGACGACCACGCTCAGGTCCTGGCTGCCGAAGCCGCCGCCGGTGGCGAAGCTGGTGTCGCCGATGGACTCACCGAGCTTGTCGAGGTCGGCGCGCAGCGCGTCGGTGACCTTGTCGGAGTCCCCGGAGTCCTTCAGCTTGAGCTGGTAGGAGGCCTGGTTGGCGCCGGTGCCGCCGCCGAAGGCCGCCATGAAGCCGGAGGAGCCGACGGTGACCTGGTAGTCGGCGATGTCGTCGTTGGCCGCGAGCACCTTCTCGACCCGCTCGGCCTGCTTGTCGGCGGCGCCCAGGCTGGTGCCGGGCTTGAGTTCCTGCTTGAGGGTGAGGGTGTCCTGGGCGCCCTGGTCGAGGAAGTTGGTCTTGAGCAGGGGGCCCATCGCGAAGGTGCCGAGGAGGACGACCACGGCGATGGCCAGGCTGGTGAGCCGGCGGCGGGTGGCGAACCGCAGGACCGGGACGTAGAAGCGCTGGAGGGGGCTCTTGGCCTCCTTCTCCTCGGCCGCCCGGCGCAGGTCGTCCACCGTGGTGCCCTCGGGGATCTGCGGGGCCCGCAGGAACCAGTAGGACAGCACCGGGACGACGGTCAGGGAGACGATCAGGGAGGAGAGCAGGGCGACGGTCACCGTCACCGAGAAGGAGCCGAACAGCGCGCCGACCATGCCGCCGACCACACCGATCGGGAGGAAGACCGCGACCGTGGTGAGGGTGGAGGAGGTGACCGCTCCGGAGACCTCCTTGACGGCGGTGAGGATGGCCTCGCGGCGCTCCTCGCCGTAGCCCAGGTGCCGCTTGATGTTCTCCAGGACGACGATGGAGTCGTCGACGACGCGGCCGATCGCGATGGTCAGCGCGCCGAGGGTGAGCATGTTGAGGGAGAGGTCACCGGTCCACAGCACGATCAGGGTGATGACGACCGAGAGCGGGATGGAGACCGCGGTCACCAGCGTGGAGCGCAGGCTGAGCAGGAAGACCAGGATGACGATGACCGCCATGGCGAGGCCGAGCAGGCCCTCGGTGGTCAGCGAGTCGATCGACTTGGAGACCTGCGGGCCCTGGTCGGAGGCGACCGTGAGGTGGGTGCCCTTGCCCAGGTCCTGACGGATCGTGGGGAGCTTGTCCTTGACGGCGTCGGAGATGGCGACGGCGCTGCCGTCCTTGTCCATCGTCACGTTCAGGGCGAGGCTGGGCTTGCCGTTGGTGCGGGTCAGGGACGTCGGAGTGGCCTGCTTCTCCTTGACGGTGGCGACATCACCAAGACGGACCGCGCCGCCCGCACTCCCGCCCGCGGACGGACCGCCGGAGGGAGCACCTGCGGAGGGCGCACCGCCGCCGGACGCACCGGCGCCCGAGGAGGCGTCACCGCCCGCGGACGCACCCGCGCCCGCACCGCCGCCCGCCGACGGGGCGAGCCGGAGGTCCTTGATCTGTTCGACGGAGGTGAAGCCGGCGCCGACCTGGACGGTCTTGCTCCTGCCGTCCTCGGAGAACGATCCCGCGGGCACCGACGTCCCGCCGTTCTGCAGCGCCTGGCCCAGCGACTGGGTGGTCAGCCCGGCGGCGGCGAGCTTCTTGTCGTCGGGGGTGACCGCGACGATCCGGTCCTGGACGCCGTCCACGGTGACCTGGCTGACGCCGTCGATGTTCTTCAGGTCCGGCACGACGCTGCGGTTGAGCTGGTCGGCCAGCGTCTGCTGGTCCTTGGACTCGGAGGAGACGGCGAGGACCACGGTGGGGATGTCGTCGGTCGAGCCGGACACCACCTGCGGGTCGACGTCCTTGGGCAGCTTCGCGCGGGCGCGGTTCACGGCCTGCTGGACGTCGGCGACCAGGCGCTTGGAGTCGTTGCCGTAGTCGAACTGGGCCATGATGACGCCCGAGCCCTCGCTCGACGTCGAGGTGACGGACTTGATGCCGTCGACGCCCTGGACGCCGTCCTCAAGCGGTTCGATGACCTGCTTCTCGACGACGTCCGGCGAGGCGCCCTGGTACGGCGCCAGGACGGACACCATCGGAAGTTCGATGGAGGGCAGGAGCTGCTGCTTCAGCTGGGGGATCGCGATGGCACCGAAGGCGATCGCCACGATCGACATCAGCGCTATCAGGCCCCGTTGTACGAGGCTGAGTCGGGACAGCCAGGACATGGGTGGGGTCTCTCTTCTGTTCTGAAACGGTCGGCGGGGCCTTTCCCGGGCCCACCTACACCTTCCGCCATGCCCTGGCCTGTTTTCCTCGCTCGCAAGTCGGTTTCCGGCCGGAAGTCGTACCGCGTTCGGAGTAGGGGCCGCTCCGCCCTCACTGCACCCTTGGGCGTACGAGTCCGGACTCGTAGGCGATGACGACGAGCTGGGACCGGTCGCGGGCGCCCAGCTTGGCCATCGCGCGGTTCACATGCGTCTTGACGGTGAGCGGGCTGACCGCGAGCTGCTCGGCGATCTCGTCGTTGGACAGCCCGCCGGCCACCAGGGTCAGCACCTCGCGCTCGCGGCCGGTCAGCGTCGCCAGCCGCTCGCCGCCCCCGCCGCCGGGCCCGCCGTCGGCCGAACTGCCGGCCTGCGCGAGGAACTTGGCGATCAGGCCCTTGGTGGCGACGGGCGAGAGCAGCGCCTCACCGGCCGCCGCGATCCGGATCGCGTTCAGCATCTCGTCCGGCTCCGCACCCTTGCCGAGGAAGCCGCTGGCGCCGTTCCGCAGCGACTCCACCACGTAGTCGTCGACCTCGAAGGTGGTCAGGATGACCACCCGGACGCCGGTGAGCTCGGGGTCCTCGCTGATCATGCGGGTGCCGGCCAGGCCGTCCACACCGGGCATCCGGATGTCCATCAGCACGACGTCGGGCCGCTCCGCCCGGGTCAGCTCGTACGCCTGGGCCCCGTCGGAGGCCTCCCCCACCACCCGCATGTCGGGCTCGGAGTCGACCAGCACCCGGAAGGCACTGCGCAGCAGCGCCTGGTCGTCGACGAGCAGCACCTTGATCGTCACAATGTCTCCCCCGTACGGACGGTCTGCAGCGGAAGGGTCACCCGCACCTGGAAGCCGCCGGCCGCGCGCGGGCCGGTCACGACCGTGCCGCGCAGCGCGAAGACCCGCTCGCGCATCCCGACCAGGCCGTGGCCGCCGCCGCTGTCCTCCGGCTCGCCGGCTTCCACGGGCGGCCGGTCGCCGCCCTTCTGCCGCGGGACACCGGCCCGGCCCGCGCCGTCGTCCAGGACGGTCACGGTCAGCGTGGTGTCGGAGTGGCCGATCCGCACCGTGGCGCGGGCGCCCTCGCCGGCGTGCTTATGGATGTTGGTCAGCGCCTCCTGGACCACCCGGTAGGCGGTGAGGTCGACGGAGGCGGGCAGCGTCCGGGTCGGCTGCGGGATCTCCAGGTCGACCGGGATGCCGGCCCGGACGAACCCGTCGACGAGCTGGTCGAGCACGCCGAGGCCGGGCGCGGGCTCGGTCGGCGCCTTGGGGTCGTCGGACTGCCGCAACAGGCCGACGGTGGCGCGGAGTTCGTCCAGCGCCGAACGGGAGGCCTCCCGGACATGGGCCAGCGCCTGCTTGGCCTGGTCGGGGCGGCTGTCCATGACGTGCGAGGCGACCCCGGCCTGGACGTTGACCAGCGCGATGTGGTGGGCGACGACATCGTGCAGCTCACGGGCGATCCGCATGCGCTCCTCGGCGACCCGGCGCCGGGCCTCCTCCTCGCGGGTGCGCTCGGCCCGTTCGGCGCGCTCCCGGATGGCGGTCACGAAGGCACGGCGGCTGCGGACCGCGTCACCGGCCGCCGCGGCCATGCCCGTCCAGGCGAAGATGCCGATGTTCTCCTGGGCGTACCAGGGGCGGGGCCCGTAGAGCATCGCGGCGGCGGTCAGGCCCACGACGGTCAGCGCGCCGACCCGCCAGGTGGTGGGCCGGTCGGTGCGCGAGGCCAGGGTGAAGAGGGCGATCACGGCGGCGCCCGCCACCGGGGCGCGCGGATCGCTGCCGCGGCAGATCAGTTCGATGACGGTGAGCGCGCCGGTGGCGGCCAGGACGCTACGGGGCAGCCGGCGGCGCAGGACCAGGGCGGCGCAGGCCAGCGCGGCCAGCACCACGGTCGTGGCGGACGGCTCGTGGGCGGCGAAGCGCGGGCCGTGCGGGCCGTGCGGATCGGCCACGGCACCGAACACGATGCCGGCGAAGGCGGCCCCGGCCAGGACGGCGTCGCAGGCCAGCGGATGCGTCCGGTACCACCGGAAGCGGCCGGCGCGGGGCGCGTCCGGGCGGGGGTCGAGGAGGCTCACAAGAGCAAACGGTAGCGCCCCGGTCCCTCACGGGGCCGGGGCGCGGTGCGCTGGAGTAAAGCGTTCGGGCCGGGAGCGGCGGCGTCAGCCCGGGATGAGACCGTCGTCGCTGAGCATCTCCCGGACCTCGTCAAGGGTCGCGTCCGGGGACGGCAGGATGAGTTCGGAGGGTTCCAGGGCGTCGTCGGGGAGCGGGGTGCCCAGGCGGCGCACCGCGTCCAGCAGGGCGCCGAGGGTGCGCCGGAAGCCCGCTTCGTCGCCGCTCTCCATCTCGTCGAGCAGCTCATCGTCCAGCTTGTTGAGCTCGGCGAAGTGGGCGTCGTCCAGCTTCACCTGGCCCTCCCCCATGATCCGTACGATCACGACGGTCTCCCTTGGTCCGGTCCGACGATCTCTGCGAGGCTAACCGCCGCCGTCCGTCACTGCTTGTCGAAACGCGGCCGGTCCTGCTGCGGGGAGGACTGCGCCGCGCCGTTCTGGCCGCCCTCGATGGCCTGCTGGCCGCCGGACGGGCCTCCCGAGAGCTCGGCCTTCATCCGCTGCAGCTCCAGCTCGACGTCGCTGCCGCCGGAGAGCCGGTCCAGCTCGGCGGTGATGTCGTCCTTGGCCATGCCGGACGGGTCGTCCAGCGCGCCGGACGCCATCAGCTCGTCGATGGCACCGGCCCGGGCCTGCAGCTGCGCGGTCTTGTCCTCCGCGCGCTGGATGGCCATGCCGACGTCGCCCATCTCCTCGGAGATGCCGGAGAAGGCCTCGCCGATCCGGGTCTGCGCCTGGGCCGCCGTGTAGGTGGCCTTGATCGTCTCCTTCTTCGTACGGAAGGCGTCGACCTTGGCCTGCAGCCGCTGCGAGGCGAGCGTGAGCTTCTCCTCCTCACCCTGCAGCGTCTGGTGCTGCTGCTCCAGGTCCGAGACCTGCTGCTGCAGCGCGCTGCG
This sequence comes from Streptomyces sp. NPDC048612, assembly GCF_043199295.1. Lineage (NCBI taxonomy): Bacteria > Bacillati > Actinomycetota > Actinomycetes > Kitasatosporales > Streptomycetaceae > Streptomyces > Streptomyces sp. NPDC048612. Next base: position 60,692 of record NZ_JBICVV010000030.1, on the reverse strand, counting down.
CCGGGTCAGCGCCTCACGGGCCAGGTCCTCGCGGCCGAGCGCCAGCGCCTTGCGGCCCTGGTCCTCCAGCTTGGCGGACTGGCCCTGGAGCTGGTTGAGCTGCAGCTCCAGGCGCTTGCGGGAGGTCGCCACGTCGGCGACGCCGCGGCGTACCTTCTGAAGCAGCTCCAGCTGCTTCTGGTACGAGTAGTCGAGGGTCTCGCGCGGGTCTTCGGCCCGGTCCAGGGCCTTGTTGGCCTTCGCGCGGAAGATCATCCCCATCCGCTTCATGACACCATCGCTCATGGGCCTCGCGCGCCCCCTTCTGACCGAGTCACCTCGGGCTTAGGCTCCAGCACATCTACAGACCCCACAGTACGGGCCCTGGTTCCATTACCGCACTGTTCGCGCCCGGATGCGCTCCTCCTCCAGGACGATCGGGTGGCCCCTCTCCTCCCGCGCAAGGAGTAGGGAGAGTCCGGACAATCGGCGTGATGCCCGCTCTGTCCCGATAGGGCGTGGCTTTTGTCCCGGAGAACGCCGCACCCGCGACGCGCCGTTGCCGGATCGTTCCCCGTCGGACCGTGGCCGACCCGCGGCGAGCACGTACCCTTGGGTGTTGTGTTCCGAAGCCGTTCGAAGGATGAGCAGGCCGCGACCGCCAAGGTGACCGCGGACCAGCCCCAGCAGCCCCGCGACCCGCAGGCCCCGAAGGGCCGCCCGACACCGAAGCGCAGTGACGCCCAGTCGCAGCGCCGCTCCCGTGCGCATACGCCGGCCAACCGCAAGGACGCGGCGAAGGCCCAGCGTGAGGCGCGCCGCGCCGACATGGCCCGCCAGCGCGAGGCGATGGCCAGCGGCGACGAGCGGTATCTGCCGGTGCGCGACAAGGGACCGGTGCGCCGGTTCGCGCGGGACTACGTCGACTCCCGCTGGGCCGTCGCCGAGTTCTTCCTGCCCATGGCCGTGGTGATCCTGGTGCTCACCATGATCCGGGTGCCCTCGATCCAGAGCATCGCGCTGCTGCTGTGGCTCGTGATCATCGTGCTGATCGTGCTCGACTCGGCCCTGATCTGGTTCCGGCTGGGCAAGCTGCTCCAGGAGCGCTTCCCGAACGAGAACCTCAAGGGCGTGAAGGCCTACGCGGTGATGCGGACGCTCCAGATGCGCCGGCTGCGCCTGCCGAAGCCGCAGGTGAAGCGCGGCGAGAAGCCGTAGCCGCAGACGGTACGACGCCGGGCCGGGCCCCTGAGGGGTCCGGCCCGGCGTCGTTCGTGCTCAGGCCTCCGTGTCCGCGTGCAGGCTCATGGGGCCGGTGTAGATCTCGGTGCCGTCCTCGAAGAGCCTGACCTGGTCGACTCCGCCGTCGAGGAGGGCCTTCCACTCCTCGCCGATCCATGACTCCGCGTCGCCCTGGGTGGTGAACTCCTCCGGTTGCACGGCGGGCGCCGCCTCCGAACCGTCGGCCTTCTCGAACCGCCACGTCCACGCCATCTGCGCCTCCTGGGTGCCACCGGGTACGAATCTGCGCCGCGCGGAGCGGGTCCGAACACGCTCCGCGGGGCCGGGTTTCCGTGCTGACCGGCAGCCTAACGGCCGTGTCGAGTCCGCCCCCGCCGCGCCTGCCGGGCAGGGACGCGAGAAACTCGGCGGTGTGGACGTGACTCTCCTCGGCACCGGGGCCCCGCAGGGGCTGCCGCGCCCCGGCTGCCCGTGTGCCGCCTGTGCGACCGCCGTCGGCGACGAGGCGCGGGCGGCCACCGCGCTGCTCGTCGACGGCGCGCTGCTGATCGATCTGACCCCGGGTCCGGCCTTCGCGGCGGCCCGCGCCGGGCGGTCGCTGGCGGGCGTGCGGCAGGTGCTGCTCTCGCATCCGCACGACGGTCCGGCGCTGGAGGTGCCGGCCGGGCTGCCGCAGCCGGGCCGGGTCGCGGACGGACGGGAGCTGGCGCTGCTCGACGGGCACCGGGTGCGGGCCGTCGCGGTGGACACCCCGGGGACCGGCTACGAGGTCTCCGGCGCCGACGGCGAGCGGCTGCTGTATCTGCCGCCGGGCGCGGCCCCGGCCGGACTCGGCGAGGGGAACGGCCCGGCGGCGGGCGGCGGCGACCCGGACGCGGGCGGCACCGGCCCGTACGACCTGGTGCTGCTCGACGTGCTGGGCCGGCCGGACGCGCTGGCCAGACTGCGGGCGGGCGGGGCGGTCGACGCGGCGACGGACGTACTGGCGGTGCACCTCGACCACGACGTGCCGCCGGGGCCCGAGCTGCACCGCCGGCTGGCGGCGGTGGGCGCCCGCGCGGTGGCGGACGGCAGCACGCTGGTGGTCGGCGAGTTCCACGCGGTGCCGGATCTGCCGCGGCGCACGCTGGTGCTGGGCGGGGCGCGCAGCGGGAAGTCGGTGGAGGCGGAGCGGCGGCTCGCGGCCTTCCCCGACGTGGTGTACGTGGCCACCGGGGGCACCCGGGACGGCGACGAGGACTGGGCGCACCGGGTCTCGCTGCACCGCGAGCGGCGGCCGGGCAGCTGGCGCACCGTCGAGACCTGCGATCTGGTGCCGCTGCTGACGGCCGCCGGGCCCGGCGAAGGCCCCGGCGCCGGACGGCCGGCGGAGGCGTCACCGCTGCTCATCGACTGTCTGGCGCTGTGGCTGACGCATGTCATGGACAAGGTCGGGGCGTGGGACGACGCGACCTGGGAGGCCGGCGGGCGGCGGGCGCTGCGGGAGCGGACCGACGCGCTGGCGGCGGCGGTGCGGGCGACGCACCGGCGGGTGGTGGCGGTCAGCAACGAGGTGGGTTCCGGGGTGGTCCCGGCGACCCCGGCGGGCCGGCGGTTCCGGGACGAACTGGGGCGGCTGAACGCGGCGTTCGGCGCGGAGTGCGAGCAGGTGCTGCTGGTCGTCGCGGGCCAGGCGCTTGCGCTGCGCGGATGACGCAGGCCCGGCGGGCCCCGTGTCCGCTTGCCCGGGGGCGCGGCGCCTAGTGCTCTTGGACCGTGACCGATTCCGAGCGGACCGAGAGCGAAGCGCCGGGCGGGTGGGGAGCGGGGCCCTTCCGGGAGCCGGGGGCGCGCGGGCGGCGTTTCGACGCGGCCGTCCGCGGCTACCTGGCGCGGTATCCGGAGGCGACGGTGGTCGCGCTCGGGGAGGGGCTCGGCACCGGCTTCTGGCGGCTGGACAACGGGCGGCTCAGCTGGCTGACGGTGGTGGCGCCGGAGACCGCGGCGGTGCGCCGGATACTGCTGCCGGACGGCGCCCGGCGGCGTACGGTCGCCCGCGCGGTGACCGATCACCGCTGGCTGGACGCGGTGCCGGAGCCGGAGCGCGGGGTGGTGGTCACCGCGCCGGGGGTGCTGATGCGGCTGTCGCCGCCCGCGGTGCGCGCCCTGCTGGCGGTGTGCGCGGAGCGGTTTCCCGGCGGGGCGCTGGTTTTTGACGTGCTGCCACGGCCGGCCATGGCGCTGGCCCGGCGGGCGGCCGGGCCGGGCGGCGGCCGGTGGCCGGGGCCGGTGCGCTGGGGGCTCGACCGTGCCGAACTGCCGCGGGTGGCCGGTGCGCATCCGGGGATCGTCGCGGTGCGGGAGGTCGGTCCGGTGCGGGCGCCGGGGCGGTGGGCGCCGTTCGGCCCGGCGGGCCGGCTCCGGCGGCGGATGCCGGTGCTGGGCGCGCTGGCGCCCCTGGTGTGCGAGGTGCGGTTCGCGGCGGCCGGTTCCCCCCGGCGGGCCTCGTCAGCGGTGCGTTGACGGTAATCTGCGCCCAATGAGCGCCCTGAACCTCGATGACTTCGCCCATCTGATCGAGCGCCCCGACGGTGGGGTGCGCCGTGACGCCGAGGAGCGGCGGGCGCGGCTGGCCGTCCCGCCGGGGGCCCTCGGCCGCCTCGACGAGCTGGGCGAGTGGCTGGCCGCCGCCCAGCAGCAGGTGCCGGTGCGGCCGGTGGAGCGGCCGCGGGTGCTGCTGTTCGCGGGCGATCACGGGGTGGCGGAGCTGGGGGTGTCGGCCCGGCCGGCCGGCGGCACCAGGGATCTCGTACGGGCCGTGCTGGACGGGGCGAGCCCGGCCGCGGTGCTGGCGCGGAACACCGGCGCGGAGCTGCGCGTGGTGGACCTGGCGGTGGACTGCGATCCGGCGGAGCTGCCGGAGGAGGTCACCCGGCACCGGGTGCGGCGGAGTTCGGGCCGGATCGACACCGAGGACGCGCTGACGGCCGAGGAGGCCGAGGCCGCCTTCCGGGCCGGGATGGCCGTCGCGGACGAGGAGGCGGACGCCGGTACCGACCTCGTGGTGCTGGGCGATCTGAGCGTCGGCGGGACGACGGCCGCGAGCACGCTGATCGCCGCGCTGTGCGGGACGGACGCCTCGGTGGTCACCGGGCGGGGCGGCGCCGGGATCGACGACCTGGCGTGGATGCGCAAGTGCGCGGCGGTCCGCGACGCGCTGCGGCGGGCCCGTCCGGTGCTCGGCGACCAGCTGGAGCTGCTGGCCGCGGTCGGCGGCGCGGATCTGACCGCGATCACCGGCTTCCTGCTGCAGAGCGCGGTGCGCCGGACCCCGGTGATCCTGGACGGGGTGGTCTCGGCGGCCTGTGCGCTGGTGGCGCAGCGGGTGGCGTTCCGGGCGCCGGACTGGTGGCTGGCCGGGCAGGCGAGCAGGGAGCCGGCGCAGGCCAAGGCGCTGGACCGGATCGCACTCAACCCTCTGCTCGACCATGGCGTCACTGCGGGTGAGGGGACGGGGGCGCTGCTGGCCCTGCCACTGGTGCAGGCGGCCGCGGCCCTGGCGGCAGAACTGCCCGTACGCGACTGACCGGAGCCGGCCCACGCGGCCGGCCCGGCAGGAAGCGCACGGACGGGCGCCCGGAATCCGGGCGCCCGCTTCCCGCCCGTACCGGACCACCCGGCGGCGCCCCATAAGATCGCGCTTTACACGGTTTATGGGAGACATCGGTTGAGTCCGGACGAAGGCCGCGCGCGCGGCTCATGGTCACAGCGTGGTGCCGCGTTCGGCATCTGGTATCTGCGCACGGTCACCTTCATCAATGTGCTGAGTGCGGTGTGGGTGTCGTTCGGCAGTGATATCCGCCGGCACAACAGCGCGGAATTCTTCACTCCGTATCTGCTGACGGCGGGATTCGCCTCCGGCGCCTTCTCGCTGTTCCTGTCGGTCACCCTGCGGCGGGGAAAGCGGGCGGCGTGGATTCTGAATCTGGCGCTGTCCGGGCTGCTGGCGCTGCTGTTCGCCTGGGCGATGGTGGCGGCCCCGGAGTTCCGCGGACATGTGCAGAACTGGATGTCGCTGGGACTGACCGTGCTGTTCGCCGCCGCGCTCGTGGCCGGGCGCCGGGAATTCTCCGCGAAGGGCGACCGGGCGAACCCGAAACTGGCGGCGGCGGTCGCGGCCGGCGGCCTGCTGGCCGCCTCGCTGCTCGCGGCGCTGCTGGTGACCGTCACCAACACCGCGGCGGGCTCCTCGACCTTCGTGCAGCGCTGGCGCTACGGCCTGATGCGGCTGGTGTCGCTGGTCGCCGACGACCGCGCCTTCCCGGAGATCGCCACCCCGAACTGGGTCAACGCCGCGATCAACGTGCTGAGCGCGCTGCTGCTGGTCGCCGTCCTGTGGGCGGCGTTCCGGTCCGTACGGAGCACCGAGGCGCTCACCGCGGACGACGAGGAGCGGCTGCGGGCCCTGCTGGCGCGGCACGGCGACCGCGATTCGCTGGGCTACTTCGCGCTGCGCCGCGACAAGAGCGTGCTGTTCTCCCCCAGCGGCAAGGCCGCCGTCACCTACCGCGTGGTGGGCGGGGTCTCCCTGGCCTCCGGCGATCCGCTCGGCGACCCGGAGGCCTGGCCGGGGGCGATCGAGGTGTGGCTGGCCGAGGCGCGGGAGCACGGCTGGGCGCCGGCGGTGATGGGGGCGAGCGAGGAGGGCGGCACGATCTACGCCCGGCACGGCCTGGACGCGCTGGAGCTGGGCGACGAAGCGATCGTGGAGACCGCGGAGTTCACCCTCGGCGGCCGGGCGATGCGCACCGTGCGGCAGGCCTACAGCCGCATCGAGCGGGCCGGGTACACGGTCACCATCCGGCGCCACGAGGACATCCCGGCCCCGGAGATGGACCGGCTGCTGCGGCTGGCCGACGACTGGCGCGACGGGGAGACCGAGCGCGGTTTCTCGATGGCGCTGGGCCGGCTCGGCGACCCGGGCGACGGGCGCTGCGTGATGCTCGAATGCCGGGACGGCGGCAGCGGGGCGGAGCCCGGTGAACTGCGGGCGCTGCTCAGCTTCGTGCCGTGGGGCGACAAGGGCCTTTCGCTGGATCTGATGCGGCGGGAGAGGAACTCCGAGAACGGACTGATGGAGTTCATGGTGCTGGAGCTGATCCAGCGGGCGAAAGAGGTGGAGGTCACGCAGCTCTCGCTCAACTTCGCGATGTTCCGTTCTGTCTTCGAACGCGGATCGCGGCTCGGTGCGGGCCCGGTACTGCGCCTGTGGCGCTCGCTGCTCAGCTTCTTCTCCCGGTGGTGGCAGATCGAATCGCTCTATCGCGCCAACGCGAAATACCGGCCGATCTGGGAGCCGCGGTACATGCTCTTCGGAAAAAGCACCGATCTGCTGCGCATCGGAATCGCCGCGGGCCGTGCGGAAGGCTTTCTGGAAGCGCCCGGCCTGCCCAAGTGGCTGAACCGCAAGCACCTGGAGAACGTGAGATGAGTTCGGCCGGTGCGGAGCCGCGGGAGGGGGCCGTGCCGGCCCGGGGAGCGGTGCCCGTCCTGCGCCGTGCCGCGTGCGCCGAGTGGGGACGGCTGCTGCGGACGGTACGGTCCGCGCTCGCCGCCTCGCGGCTGCGGGCGATCCCGCTGACGCTCACCGCGGTGGGGCTGACCCTGGTCCTCCAGTTCGTGCAGAACCAGGCCTGGGGCTACCGGGCCGTCCAGGACATCGGCTCCGTACAGGCCGACGAGCATCTGTGGCTGGCGCTGCTGCGCACCCCGCTGTCGCTGTTCGTGCCCGCGCTGGACCTGCCGGTGTGGGGTGCCCTGGCGCAGATCCTGGTGGTCTTCGGGATCGCCGAGATCTGTGTGGGGCGGCGCCGGCTGCTGGCCGTCGCCTACCTGGCCACGCTCGCCGGAACGATGTACGCGCGGATCGGCATCTGGATCGGCCCGGTGAGCCCGGTGGGGCTGCCCGACTCGGACAAGTACGTCATCGACACCGGGCCGTCGGCGGCCGTGGTGGGGCTGGCGGTGTTCGTGTGCTGGCGCTACCGCGCCTGGTTCACCTGTGCCGCGGTGGTGGTGGCGATGGTCGTCGAGGTGGTGTCCATCAAGAACAACCTCGCGGGCAAGGAACACATCGCGGCGATCCTGGCGGTGCTGGTGCTGTGCGGGGTGCGGGAGCTGTGGCCGCGCCCGGCGGGTCAGCGGCTCGGCGCGCCCCCGACGAAGTCCTCGACCTTGCGGCGCACCGACGACCAGCGGCGGTCGTGACGGTAGGCGCGGACCCGGGCGCGGGCCCGCGCCTTCGGGCGGTTGCGGTAGCAGCGCCTGGCCCAGGGCGAGTTGGGCCGGGCCAGCCGGACCGCACCGAAGACCGCGACGAACGGCACGAACACCCCGATGACCGCGATCCGGCCCTTGCCCTTGAGGAGGGCGACGACCGCGAAGAGGAAGTTGACAGCGACCGTCCGCACGACCGTGAAGCGGTCGGTCTCCTCGTCCGGGCTGAGTTCGTTGACGCCGAACGGCAGGAAGCCGCCGAGGATCAGGGCGACCAGGGCGACGGTGAGGATGACGATCTCGACGCTCTTGGTCCCCTCCTCCGTCCAGTACACGTCGTCCAGGTGCAGGATGAGCGCGAACTCGTCCAGCACGAGGCCCACGCCCATCCCGAACAGCACCGCGGCGACCCCGGTGCCGAAGCCGCGCCGGGCGCCGGCCAGCCCGATGAAGCCGCCGACGACCATCAGCACCACGCCGGGGACGACATGGTGGATATGGACCCCGCCCGGCGTGAGGTTGCGGAACGGCCCCCGGCCCGCGCGGATGAGGCGGGTGACGGCCCGGGTCACCAGGAAGGTCAGCACGAACGAGGCGAGGGCGAGCAGCAGCGGCAGCTTCCCCGGCTCGACGATGTTGCGGTACCACCAGTGGCCCATCCCACACGCTCCCCTTTGTCGCGTAAGGACACATAGCCACCATTAGGCCCTGTCCGGGCGGCCGGAACCGGCAGTCAAACGCGGTGGACGCCCGGATAGCCTGCCGCGGTGACCGAGATCCCCGCTCCCCTGGCCCCGTCCGACGCCCTGCGCTTCGCGTTCGGCACGCTGACCGTGCTGCCGGTCCGCGTCACCCGCTGGGACCGGGCGGCGGCCCGCGGCGGGATGCTCTGCGCACCGCTGGCCGGGCTGGTCGTCGGGCTGTGCGCGGCCGCGGCCGGCGGGGCGCTGCTGACGCTCGGCGGCGGGCCGCTGCTCGCCGCGGTCGCCTCCGCCGCGGTGCCCGCCGTGCTCACCCGCGGACTGCACCTGGACGGCCTCGCCGACACCGCCGACGGCCTGGGCAGCGGCAAGCCCGCCGAGGACGCGCTGCGCATCATGAAGCAGTCCGACATCGGCCCGTTCGGGGTGATCACGCTGCTGTTCGCCCTGCTGGCCCAGGTGGCCGCGCTGTCCGAACTGTTCGCGGACGGCTGGGTGCACGGCGCCGTTGCGGCGGCCGTCGCGGCGGTCACGGCGCGCTGCGCGCTGACCCTCGCCTCGCGTACGGGGGTGCCGGCCGCCCGTCCTGAGGGGCTCGGCGCGGCGGTCGCGGGCACCGTCCCGGCGCGGGCGGCGCTGCTGTGCGCGCTGCTGGTGGCCGCCGGGTGCGCGGCGGCCGGCGCCGGCTTCGGCCCGTACGGCGCGCTGCACACCGGGCTCGCGGCGCTGTGCGGCCTGGGGCTGGGCGAGTTGCTGCTCCGGCACTGCCGGCGGCGGTTCGGCGGGGTGACCGGCGATGTGTTCGGGGCGCTCGCGGAGAGCGCGGGGCTCACGGCACTGGTCGTGCTGACGCTCGGTTAGCACGCGCGCCCGCCCCTTCCGCCCGCCCAACCGGCGTCCGCGGTCGGCCGGTTCACCCGGTATGCGGGCAACTGCCGGGGCACCCTTATGTGCCGGTGTGCTATCGGACGGGCCTTGTGGCGCCACCGAGCGTAGGCTCAGCCGAGCAGCGCGCTGCGCGCAGACGGATTCCCCGGACGGAACAGGACCCTCATCACCGTGACTGCACTGACCCTCAGTACTTCTTCCGCCGCGACGCTGCGTGCGGATGCCGTCGTCGTCGGCGTGGCCAAGGGCGCCAAGGGCGTCGTCGTCGCCCCCGGCGCGGAAGCCGTGGACAAGGCCTTCGGCGGCAAGCTCGCCACCGTGCTGGAGACCCTCGGCGCGAGCGGTGCCGAGGGCGAGGTGACCAAGCTGCCCGCAGCGGACGGCCTCAAGGCGCCGGTCGTGGTGGCGGCCGGCCTCGGCGAGGCGCCGGCCAAGGGCGACGGCTACGGCCACGAGGCGCTGCGGCGCGCCGCGGGCAGCGCCGCCCGCGCCCTGTCCGGCAGCAAGAAGGCCGGCTTCGCCCTGCCCGTCGAGGACGCCGAGGCGGCCGCCGCGGTGAGCGAGGGCGCCCTGCTCGGCGCGTACTCCTACGCCGCCTCCCGTGAGAACGCCAAGGGCGGCAAGAAGAACGACGCCAAGTCGGCGCCGCTCGGGGAGGTCGCGCTCCTGGGCACCAAGCCGCGCGACAAGGACTTCAAGGCCGCCGCCGCGCGCTCCCTGGCGCTGGCCGACGAGATCAACCGCGCCCGCGACCTGATCAACCTGCCGCCCAACGACCTCGACCCGAAGTCGTTCGCCGCCGAGGCGCAGGCCGCGGCCAAGGAGTTCGGCCTCAAGGTCGAGGTGCTGGACGAGAAGGCGCTGAAGAAGGGCGGCTACGGCGGCCTGATGGGCGTCGGCCAGGGCTCGCAGACCCCGCCGCGGCTGGTGCGGATCGCCTACACCCACTCCAAGGCCGCCAAGACCCTGGCGCTGGTCGGCAAGGGCATCACCTACGACTCGGGCGGCATCTCGCTCAAGCCGGCCGGCCACAACGAGACCATGAAGTGCGACATGAGCGGCGCGGCCGCCGTGTTCGCCGCGGTCGTGGCCGCCGCCCGGCTCGGCCTGGAGGTCAACGTCACCGGCTGGCTGGCGCTCGCCGAGAACATGCCGTCCGGCTCCGCCACCCGCCCCGGTGACGTGCTGACCATGTACAGCGGCAAGACGGTCGAGGTGCTCAACACCGACGCCGAGGGCCGCCTGGTCCTGGCCGACGCGCTGACCCGCGCCTCGGAGGAGTCGCCGGACGCGATCGTGGACGTCGCCACCCTGACCGGCGCCATGGTGCTGGCCCTGGGCCACCGCACCTTCGGGATCATGGCCAACGACGACGCTTTCCGTACCTCGGTCCACGAGATCGCCGAGGAGGTCGGCGAGCAGTCCTGGCCGATGCCGATGCCGTCCGAGCTGCGCAAGGGCATGGACTCCCCGGTCGCCGACCTCGCCAACATGGGCGAGCGGATGGGCGGCGGCCTGGTCGCCGGGCTCTTCCTCAAGGAGTTCGTCGGCGAGGGCATCCCGTGGGCGCACCTGGACATCGCGGGCCCGGCCTACCACGAGGGCGCGCCCTGGGGCTACACGCCCAAGGGCGGCACGGGCTCCGCGGTACGCACCCTGGTCCGGCTCGCGGAGCGCACCGCCGCGGGCGACCTGGGCTGACGGCCGGGCGGGGCCTCCCCGCCGCCGCCCGTGATATCCGCCACGGCCCCGGGCAGTCCGCCCGGGGCCGTCGGCACGCGGGCGCCGCGCGGCCGCCCCGCGTTCACCCCCGACGAAATCCGTACGTCCACGCGTTTCCCGCCACCGCCCCGCCCCGGCGGCGCCGCGCGGTACCGCACATTTCGTACGCATCAGTAACCCGTACGGGGCGGCTGATCGCCGTCCCACAGCCCGGCCCGCCGTCCCGGCTTCACGGAACAAGTGCGAAGATGGGTTCTCGGCAGGACAGGGCCCCCCTTACCCAGGGCCGAAGTAAAAGCGGCCGAACCACAGCCGCCGCCCGGTCATCGGAGACCGGCTCCGGCGTACCCATGCATGGAGGACGTGACGTGGCGAACGACGCCAGCACCGTTTTCGACCTAGTGATCCTCGGAGGCGGTAGCGGTGGTTACGCCGCTGCCCTGCGCGGGGCGCAGCTGGGCCTGGACGTCGCCCTGATCGAGAAGAACAAGCTCGGCGGCACCTGCCTGCACAACGGCTGCATCCCCACCAAGGCACTGCTGCACGCCGGTGAGATCGCGGATCAGGCTCGTGAGGCCGCCCAGTTCGGTGTCAAGACCTCGTACGAGGGCATCGACATCGCGGGCGTCCACAAGTACAAGGACGAGGTCATCTCGGGCCTGTACAAGGGCCTGCAGGGCCTGGTCGCCTCCCGCAAGGTGACCTACATCGAGGGTGAGGGCCGTCTGTCCTCCCCGACCTCCGTCGACGTGAACGGCCAGCGTGTCCAGGGCCGTCACATCCTGCTGGCGACCGGCTCCGTGCCGAAGTCGCTGCCGGGCCTGGAGATCGACGGCAACCGCATCATCTCCTCGGACCACGCGCTCACGCTGGACCGCGTGCCGGAGTCCGCGATCGTGCTGGGCGGCGGCGTCATCGGCGTCGAGTTCGCCTCCGCGTGGAAGTCCTTCGGCACCGACGTGACCGTCGTCGAGGGCCTCAAGCACCTCGTCCCGGTCGAGGACGAGAACAGCTCCAAGCTGCTGGAGCGGGCCTTCCGCAAGCGTGGCATCAAGTTCAACCTCGGCACCTTCTTCGACAAGGCCGAGTACACCGACGGCGGCGTCAAGGTGACCCTCGCCGACGGCAAGACCTTCGAGGCCGAGGTGCTGCTGGTCGCGATCGGCCGCGGGCCGGTCTCGGCGGGCCTGGGCTACGAGGAGCAGGGCGTCGCGATGGACCGCGGCTACGTCCTGGTCGACGAGTACATGCAGACCAACGTGCCGACCATCTCGGCCGTCGGTGACCTCGTTCCCACCCTCCAGCTCGCGCACGTCGGCTTCGCCGAGGGCATGCTGGTGGCGGAGCGGCTGGCCGGTCAGAAGACCGTGCCGATCGACTACGACGGCGTGCCGCGCGTGACGTACTGCCACCCCGAGGTCGCTTCGGTGGGTATCACCGAGGCCAAGGCCAAGGAGCTGTACGGCGCCGACAAGGTCGTCGCTCTGAAGTACAACCTCGCGGGCAACGGCAAGAGCAAGATCCTCAAGACCACGGGCGAGATCAAGCTCGTCCAGGTCAAGGACGGTGCCGTGGTCGGCGTCCACATGGTCGGTGACCGTATGGGCGAGCAGGTCGGTGAGGCCCAGCTGGTCTACAACTGGGAGGCCCTGCCGGCCGAGGTTGCGCAGCTCGTGCACGCGCACCCGACGCAGAACGAGGCACTCGGCGAGGCCCACCTGGCCCTGGCCGGCAAGCCTCTCCACTCCCACGACTGACCCCAGTCCCGGGCGCGACCACATCCGCACCACACTTGTAAGGAGCAACTGAAACCATGGCGGTTTCCGTAACCCTGCCGGCGCTCGGCGAGAGCGTCACCGAGGGCACCGTCACGCGCTGGCTGAAGGCCGAAGGCGAGCGCGTCGAGGCCGACGAGCCGCTGCTCGAGGTGTCGACCGACAAGGTCGACACCGAGATCCCGGCGCCCGCCGCCGGCGTCCTGACCGCCATCAAGGTGGCCGAGGACGAGACCGTGGAGGTCGGCGCCGAGCTGGCCGTCATCGACGACGGCACCGGTGCGCCGGCTGCCGAGGCGGCCCCGGCCGCCGCCGAGGCGCCCGCGGCCGAGCCGCAGCCCGAGCCCGAGCCGGCTCCGGCCGCCGAGGCCCCCGCCCCCGCCGCCGCCCCCGCGGGTGGCGCCGAGGGCACGGACGTCGTCCTCCCCGCGCTCGGTGAGAGCGTCACCGAGGGCACCGTCACCCGCTGGCTGAAGGAGGTCGGCGACGAGGTCTCGGCCGACGAGCCGCTGCTGGAGGTCTCCACCGACAAGGTCGACACCGAGATCCCCGCCCCGGCCTCCGGCACCCTGCTGGAGATCGTGGTCGGCGAGGACGAGACCGCCGAGGTCGGCGCCAAGCTCGCCGTCATCGGTGCCGCTGGTGCAGCCCCGGCCGCCGCGCCGGCTCCGGCCGCCCCGGCCCCCGCCGCCGCGCCCGCTCCGGAGCCCACCCCGGCCCCGGCGCCCGCTCCGGCTGCCGCCGCCCCGGCGCCCGCCGCCCCGGCTCCGGCTCCGGCCCCCGCGCCGGCTCCGGCCGCTCCGGCCGCCCCCGCCGCCCCGGCTCCGGCCGCCGGTGAGGGCGCGTACGTCACCCCGCTGGTGCGCAAGCTCGCCGCCGAGAACGGCGTCGACCTGGCCACCGTCAAGGGCACCGGCGTCGGTGGCCGTATCCGCAAGCAGGACGTCATCGCCGCCGCCGAGGCCGCCAAGGCCGCCGCGCCGGCCGCCGCCGCCCCGGCCGCGGCTGCCAAGTCGACGGGCCCGACCATCGAGGCGTCGCCGCTGCGCGGTCAGACCGTCAAGATGCCGCGGATGCGCAAGGTCATCGGCGACAACATGATGAAGGCCCTGCACAGCCAGGCGCAGCTGACCTCCGTGGTCGAGGTGGACATCACCAAGATCATGCGGATGCGCAACCAGGCCAAGGACGGGTTCGCGCAGCGTGAGGGCGTCAAGCTCTCCCCGATGCCGTTCTTCGTCAAGGCCGCGGTCCAGGCGCTGAAGGCCCACCCGGTCGTCAACGCCCGGATCAACGAGGACGAGGGCACGATCACCTACTTCGACACCGAGAACGTCGGTATCGCGGTGGACGCGGAGAAGGGCCTGATGACCCCGGTCATCAAGGACGCCGGTGACCTCAACATCGCCGGTATCGCCCGCAAGACGGCGGACCTGGCGGGCAAGGTCCGCGCGAACAAGATCACGCCGGACGAGCTGTCCGGTGCGACCTTCACCATCAGCAACACCGGTTCGCGCGGCGCCCTGTTCGACACCGTCATCGTGCCCCCGAACCAGGTCGGCATCCTGGGCATCGGTGCCACCGTCAAGCGCCCGGTGGTCATCAACCACCCGGACCTCGGCGAGACCATCGCGGTGCGCGACATGACCTACCTCGCGCTCTCCTACGACCACCGTCTGGTGGACGGCGCCGACGCCGCCCGCTACCTGACCACGGTCAAGCAGATCCTGGAGGCCGCGGAGTTCGAGACCGAGATCGGTCTCTGAGTCCCGGCGGTCACGCAGCAGGCGTGTCCTAGGGGCCGGCCCCGGTTCGTACGAGCCGGGGCCGGCCCTTTTGCGTCCCCGGGGCGGGGACGGAGCGCGCCAGAACCCGCCCAGGTCCCCCCGCGCCTCCCGGATAATGGCCCTCCTGCCACCCACCGCTCTGAAGGAGCACCTCATGACCCCGCCGGTCGTCCATTCGCTGCGCGAGCAGATCCGCGAGCACATCCTTGAGGGGATCGTCAGCGGCCGCTGGCAGCCGGGTGAGCGGATCGTGGAGCGGCGGATCGCGGTGGAGCTGGAGGTCAGCCAGACGCCCGTACGGGAGGCGCTGCGCGAGCTGGAGTCGCTGCAGCTGATCGAGTCGGCGCCGAACAAGGGCGTACGGGTGCGGAATCTGACCGCCGACGACCTCAAGGAGAGCTACCCGGTGCGGGCCGGGCTGGAGCAGGTGGCCGCCGAACTGGCCGCGGGGCGGCTGGCCGAGGACACCGGGGCGCTGGAGCGGGAGGTCGCGGCGCTGCGCGCGGCGGACCTGGCGGGCGACGGGGAGGCGCAGGTGCGGCACACGGTCGCCTTCCACCGGGAGATCGTGCGGGCGGCCGGGAACGCCGTCCTGCTGCACACCTGGGAATCGCTGGGCATCGAGGTCTGGACGACGCTGTCGATCCGCTGGTTCAGCCCGGAGCCGCGCGCGCACTCCCAGGACCACCAGGAGATCGTCGACGCGTTCCGGCGGCGCGATCCGAAGATCGGGAGCGTGCTCAAGGCGCATGTGCTGAGCTGCGCTCCCCAGGTCTGACGCGGCGCCGGGAGGGCGCCACGGACCCTCCGCAGGGCTGGCACGGGGTGCCCGAAAATGCGGCACCCCGTGCCGACCTGCGGTTTTCTTTGTTTGAGCGTTGATCGATCATCGATCAGGGGCGTATCGTCCTCCCTCGGGGCGCGACAACCCTGCCTGCCGAACTCGTAGGGGGTGTCGTCAGGCCGCCGTCCACCCTGAGGACGCGGCCCGATCACGACGGCACCCCCGAGCTACCTCCCGTCCGGAAAGGGGCCACCCATGCCCGAAACCGTGCGTCTGCCGTACAGCCAGCTCGACCAGCTCCCGGACCGCGACCCCGAGGAGACCACCGAGTGGCGCGAGTCGCTCGACGCCGTCACCGAGGCGGCGGGCCCGCACCGCGCCGCGTACCTGATGCGCCGGGCCCTGGAGCACACCGCGCGCACCGAGGGCACCGCCCTGCCGTCCCTGCTGGAGACGGACTACGTCAACACCATCCCGACCTCCGCCGAGCCCGCCTTCCCCGGCGACGAGGCGATGGAGGCCAGGATCACCGCCTGGAACCGCTGGAACGCCGCCGCGATGGTCACCCGCGGCTCCGCGCTGGGCCTCGGCGGCCACATCGCCACCTTCGCCTCCGCCGCCTGGCTCTACGAGACCGGCTTCCAGCACTTCTTCCGCGGCAAGGAGGGCGACGGCAGCGGCGACCAGCTCTACATCCAGGGCCACGCCTCCCCCGGCGTCTACGCCCGCGCCTTCCTCGAAGGCCGCCTCACCGAGGACCACCTCGACCACTTCCGCCAGGAGACCGGCGGCGAGGGCCTGCCCTCCTACCCGCACCCGCGGCGGCTGCCGTGGCTGTGGGAGTTCCCCACCGTCTCCATGGGCCTCGGCCCGCTCTCCGCGATCTACCAGGCGCGCTTCAACCACTACCTGGAGCACCGCGGCATCAAGGACACCGCCAACTCCCACGTCTGGGCGTTCCTGGGCGACGGCGAGATGGACGAGCCCGAGTCGACCGCCGCCCTGGCGCTGGCCGGCCGCGAGGGCCTGGACAACCTGACCTTCGTCATCAACTGCAACCTGCAGCGCCTCGACGGTCCGGTCCGCCCCAACTTCAAGATCGTGCAGGAGCTGGAGGCCCAGTTCCGCGCGGCCGGCTGGAACGTCGTCAAATCGCTGTGGGGCCAGGCCTGGGACGAGGTCTTCGCGCTCGACACCGACGGCGCGCTGATCCGCCGCCTCGGCGAGACCCCCGACGCGCAGTTCCAGACGTACGCCACCCGCGACGCCGCCTACCTGCGCGAGCACTTCTTCGGCGCGAACGAGTCCCTGAAGGCCCTCGCCGACCGCCTCACCGACGCCAAGCTGCTGGAGCTGTTCCAGACCTCCCGCGCCGGCCACGAGCCGCGCAAGGTGTACGCCGCCTATCGGGCCGCCGTCGAGCACCGGGGCGCGCCGACCGTCATCCTGGCGCAGACCGTCAAGGGCTACACCCTCGGCACGGGCTTCGAGTCCCGCAACGCCAACCACCAGATGAAGAAGCTCACCATGGCGGAGTTCCGCACCATGCGTGACGTCCTCGAACTCCCCATCCCGGACAGCGCGCTGGAGGGCGACCGGGTGCCGTACTGGCGCCCGGCCGACGACTCCCCCGAGATGGTCTACCTGCGCGAACGGCGCGCCGCCCTCGACGGCCCGGCCCCCGCCCGCAAGGTCGCCGCCAAGCCGCTGCCGATGCCCGCCGACAAGACCTTCGACGCCCTGAAGAAGGGCTCCGGCAGCCAGGAGATCGCCACCACCATGGCGTTCGTCCGGCTGGTCAAGGACCTGATGCGGGACAAGGAGACCGGCAAGCGCTGGGTCCCCATCGTCCCCGACGAGGCCCGCACCTTCGGCATGGAGTCCCTCTTCCCGACGGCCGGCCTCTACTCCCCGAAGGGCGCCACGTACGACCCGGTCGACCGTGACCAGCTCCTCTGGTACAAGGAAGCCAAGGACGGCCAGATCCTCAACGAGGGCATCACCGAGGCCGGTTCGCTCGCCGACTTCACCGCCGCCGCGACGTCCTACGCGACGCACGGCGAGCCGATGATCCCCTTCTACATCTTCTACTCGATGTTCGGCTGGCAGCGCACCGCCGACCAGTTCTGGGCGCTCGCCGACCAGTTGGGCCGCGGCTTCGTCATCGGCGCCACCGCGGGCCGTACGACGATGACCGGCGAGGGCCTCCAGCACGCCGACGGCCACTCGCACCTGATCGCCTCCACCAACCCGGCGGCGCTCTCCTACGACCCGGCCTTCGCCTACGAGGTCGCGGTCATCGTCAAGGAGGGCCTGCGCCGGATGTACGGCCCGGACGCCGAGGACGTCTTCTACTACCTCACGGTCTACAACGAGACCAAGGTCCAGCCGGCCATGCCGGAGGGCGTCGAGGAGGGCATCCTCAAGGGCCTGTACCGCTTCAACGAGGGCCCCCGCCCCGAGGCCGACAGCCCGCAGCTCCAGCTGCTGGCCTCCGGCACCGCCATCCACTGGGCCCTGGAGGCGCAGCAGCTGCTGGCCGACGACTGGGGCGTGGCCGCGGACGTCTGGTCGGCGCCGTCCTGGACGGAGCTGCGCCGGGACGCCCTGGAGTGCGATGCCGCCCGTCTGGACGGCGAGGACCGCATCCCGTACGTCACCCGTGCCCTGGCCGGCGCCCCCGGCCCGGTCGTCGCGGTCAGCGACTGGATGCGCGCGGTCCCGGACCAGATCGCCCCCTGGGTCGACCAGGACTGGACCTCCATCGGCACCGACGGCTTCGGCCTCTCCGACACCCGCGAGGCGGCCCGCCGGCACTTCGGCGTCGACCCGCAGTCGGTCGTCGTCCAGGCCCTGGCCGCCCTGGCCCGCCGCGGCGAGGTCAAGTCGGAGACCGTCAAGGAGGCCAAGGAGCGCTACGGCCTCTGAGCCACGGGCCGCGCCGCGGCCGGTGACACCTTGGGCGGCGGCCGGCCGCCCCTCGCCCCTCACCGGGGCACCCCGATCTCCCGTGCGGAGGCCACCATCCCGCGCCCGGGGCCTCCGCACGGGAACCCACCACCGGCCCGGCCGGTCACGCCCTGACTACGGCCGGGCCGGGATTTCCTTGCTGCCGTTTCCTTGTGGCCGGGTTGCGGGTTGCGGGTTGCCGGTGGCTGGGCGCCGTTCGCCTACGGCGGGTGGGTGGTGGGTCGGAGGGGACGCCCGGTAAGCCGTCCTCGGCGCGGGCGATGCTGGTCCCTGAGGTTCGGAACCCCGTTGTTCGCTCCGGGTCCTGCGGGCGGCTCACCGGACATCCCCTCCGACCGCCGTCCGTACGCGGCTGACCCGCCGTACCGATCACCGTTACGGCAGACCCGTACGGCATCCCCTTGGCAGGCAGCTGGTTCGGCCCCGCCCCGAGCTTGGGCGCGGCTGAGTCGTGGCCGTGAGGCGCGGTGTCACCGGTCCGCAGTCGGCAACGGGGGACGGTCGGAGGGGATGTACCGGGGACCGCCCGCAGGACCGGAGCGAACGCCGGGGCACTCAATCGCACTGAGCCGCGTCGCCCGCGCCGAGGACGGGCCCCGGTGCGTCCCCTCCGACCCCCGCGGCAACCACAGGCCCCGCAGGCGCAAGCCACCACCGGGCCCGCGCCAACGCCCGACACGGCGACCAGCTCGCGCCCCCAAAGGGGCGCGGGGAACTGCGCGCCCAGCCACAACCGCACCCCGCAGACGAACGAAGCGGCCCCCAGCCATTGTCAGTACCCCCCGGCATGATGGACACATGCGTGCTGCACGGCTGATCAAGATGGTGCTGCTGCTCCAGACGCGGCCGTCGATGACGGGCGCCGAGCTGGCGCAGGAGCTGGAGGTGTCCGAGCGCACGGTCGCCCGGGACGTCCTCTCGCTCTCCGAGGCGGGCGTGCCCGTCTACGCGGACCGCGGCCGGGCGGGCGGCTACCGCCTCATAGGCGGATACCGCACCCGCCTCACCGGCCTCGGCCGCAGCGAGGCGGAGGCCCTCTTCCTGTCCGGCGTGCCCTCCGCCCTGCGCGAGATGGGCCTCGCCGACGCCGCCTCCGCGGCCCGGCTGAAGGTGTCCGCCGCTCTGCTGCCCGAGCTGCGGGATGCCGCGACGGGCGTCGCCCAGCGCTTCCACCTCGACGCACCCGCCTGGTATCAGGAGCCCGAGACCCCGGCCCTGCTGCCCGAGATAGCCGACGCGGTCTGGGACGACCGCCGGATCACCGCCCGCTACCTCCGCAAGGAGACCGAGGTGGAGCGGGAGTTGGAGCCGTACGGCCTCGTGCTGAAGGCGGGTGTCTGGTATCTGGCGGCGCGTACGGAGGGGGACTACCGCGTCTACCGGGTCGACCGGTTCACCGCGGTGGAGTTCGCGGAGCGCGACCGGGGCGCCGGTGCCGGGGACGGTGGAGGGCGGTTCAGCCGCGAGGAGTCGTTCGACCTCCCGGCGTTCTGGGCGGAGCGGGCGGCGCAGTTCGCCCGGTCGATCCTGCGCGAGGAGGTCGTGCTGCGACTGTCCGCGCGCGGCGTCCGCCAGCTGCCGTACGTCACCGAACGGGCCGCGGCCCGCGAGGCGATCGCACGGGCGCAGGCCACGGGCGGCCCGGACGAGCAGGGCCGGCTGACCGTCACCCTCGCCGTGGAGTCCGCCGACGTCGCCCACGCCCAGCTGCTGGCGCTCGGCCCGGAGGGCGAGATACTCGCGCCCTCGGGGCTCCGCACACGCTTCGCCGACTCCGCCCGGCGAACGGCCGCGCTGTACACCTGACCGGTCGCGCCCCGCGGCAGTCCCCGGAGGGGCCGGCCCCACCGCCGGGCCCCACCCGACTACCGGTAGTCGTCCGCGCCGCCCTCCTTACCGCCGAAGACCACGTCCTCGAAGTAGCCGAAGGCATCCGGCCGTGAGCCGTCGGTGTCGGTGACGCCGTACTCCTTCGCCAACTGGCCGCTGGAGAGCGACTGCCCGCTCCAGCGGGCCTTGTCCGGGTCGGCGGCCAGCGCACGCAGACCGCGGGCGATCAGGGCGGGTGACTCGGCGATCGCGAAGTGCGGTTCCTGGGCCACCGCGTCGCGCCAGGTCTCCTCCGTCACCCGGAAGTGGTCCAGCATCTCCTCGGACCGCAGGAAGCCGGGGGTGAGGGAGACCGCCGTGCCGTCGTACTCCTTCAGCTCGGCGGCGAGGCCGAAGGCGATGCGGTGCGGGGCGTTCTTGGTGAGGTCGAAGCAGAGGCTGTCGCGGTAGCGGCGGTTGAACGCCTCGGTGCCGTCGGTGACTTCGACGACCAGGCCGCCGGGCTGCCGGATCAGCAGCGGCAGCGCGTAGTGGCTGGTGATGATGTGGGTGTCGATGCCGAGGCGGAACATCCGCAGGCCGTTCTCCAGGTCGAGGTCCCACAGCTTGGTCTCGAACTCGATCAGCCGGTCACCGCCCCAGACGCTGTTGACCAGTACGTCCAGCCGTCCCTGTTCCCGGTCGATGCGCTCGGTCAGCGCCTTGACCTGCGCGGGGTCGAGATGGTCGGTCGGTACGGCGATGCCGGTGCCGCCCGCCGCGGACACCAGCTCCGCGGTCTGCTCGATCGTCTCCGTGGGCCGCCCGACCTCGCTGGTCCGCTCCCGGGTGGTCCGCCCCGTCACATAGACCAGGGCGCCGGCCCGGCCCAGTTCCACCGCCATCGCCCGGCCGGCGCCCCGGGTCGCCCCGGCCACCAGCGCCACCCGTCCCGCCAGTTCCTGCTGTCCGGTCACGTACGCCACTCCTCGCTGTCAGGTGCCTTGTCCCGCACGGCGACCCTGACAGCGATACCCGACACCTCCTGTCCGGATTCAGCACGCGATGCGGGCCATCCGTCCAGCGGCCACGGAGACCGGCCACGAGGCCCAGCCGCTGAGACCGGACCCACCGAATCCGGCCACGGAGTCGGTCGGGCTACGGAGTGAGCCGGACTACGGGCGGCGCAGCGCCCGTACACTCCCCCCGCTCCGCAGCCGCCCGACGACCTCGGCCGGGGTGTCCGCCGCGGCAGGCGTGGCGAGAGTGCCCTCCCCGGCGGTGGCGCGGACGCCGCCGGTGGCGTCAAGGCCACCGACCTCCTGGCTGCCGGCCGCGAGCAGGTACCACTTCCCGGACTTCGCCTGCCAGTGGGTGGCTCCCACCACGTGGGGCCCGAAGCGGCTGCAGGCGGCGGTGTTCACGGCCCGTCCGGCGGTCCGTCCGGGGTCGGCGGGGCGGGCGGCGGGCGGCAGGAAGCCCAGGGTGACGCGGCCGGGCCCGCGCCAGGTGTCGGCGCGGGTGCACATCCAGGTCGCGCTGCCGCCGTCCTCCGGGAGCTGCTGGCGGGCGAACTCCCAGGTGTTGACGGACCGTACGCCGGCGCCCCGCAGCTCCCCGAGCGAGCAGGCCGTACGGGTCCAGCTCCGCAGGGCGGGCGGATCGGCCGCCTCGCCGGGGGCCCCGGCCGGTACGGCGGACGGCGGGGGCCCGGCGGTGAGGTGGACGGGGACGAGGTCGTCGAGGTCGGCCACGAGGAAGGGGGTGTTCGGGCCGGCCGTCACGATCCGGGTCGAGGTCCGGAGCCGGGCCACCGGCCAGTGCCCGCAGCCGGTGCCCGCCGGGGGCGGGACCGGGATGCGGTCGGTGACGCCGTCGGGGGCGACATGCAGGCCGTGCGGCGGGGCGTCCGGCGTCAGCAGGTCGCGGGTGGTGATCTCGGAGATCCACGGCGCGAGCAGATAGCGCATCCAGCCGTTGCCGCGCCCGATCACCAGCGCGGCGGCACCGGGCAGATCCGCGTTGTCGACCCGGGCGAAGTGCAGGGTGGGCGTGGCGTCTTCGGGCTCGGCGTAGCGGACCAGGCGCTCCCCGTCGTGCAGGACCACCACCATGACGTTGTCGATCAGGCCCGCGTACAGCAGCTGCGGCGGATGGCCGGGCGGCCGGGTGGAGGTGCCGGCGGCCGCCGTGATCCGGGCGTCGGGGGGCGGCGCCGCCCAGACCCGCAGCGCCCGCGCCAGCAGCTTCCGGTCGCCGGCCTGCCGGCCGCGGGTGGGCCAGGCGGTGAAGTCGACCCGGGAGGTGTCCGCCCACTGCTCGTTGGGGGTGCGCAGCAGCCGGTCCGGGTTCAGCGCCTGCTGGGCGGCGGTCTCGACGCGTCCGGCCGGGTCGGGCGCTGCGGGCCAGGCCCCGGCCACCGCGGCGCCGAGCGTGAGCACGGCCGCCACCGCCGACGCCGCCCGCACCCGCTGCCGGCGGCGCAGCAGATCGGTCGGCCGGGTCTGCACCATGCACGGGTCGAACTCCCCCGAGCTCAGCAGGGCCGCCGCCCCGGCCCCGGTCTCCCGGTCCAGCTGCGTGGCCGCCCGCTGCGCCGCGTCCGGGTCCTCGGCCCCGGCCCGCGCCAGCACGGTGCGCGCGGCGTCCTCGTCGAGCCCTTCCAGATGCCCCAGCCCGAGGGCGGCCCGTACCGCCGCCGGGACGGCGGACAGCGCCTGGTCCAGGGCGAGTTCATCGGCGCCGCCGGCCCGGGGGAAGAGCCGCAGCCCCCAGACCAGGGGCAGGACCGGCAGCCCCCGGCCCGGCTGCCCCTCGTACGCCAGCGCCAGCCGCAGGGCCCGCTGCCGGACCAGGTCGTAGCCGGACTCGGGGGCCGGGCCGCGCTGCGCCGGCAGCCCGCCGTCGGGGCGGCGCAGCCGGGTCCGGGGCAGCGCGCGCTGGACCAGTCCGTGTGCGGTCAGGACCCGGCGGTGGCGGCCCAGCGACGGGGGCAGGACGAGGTAGGTGAGGCGGACGAGCCGTGGATAGTGCTCGACGATGGCCGCCTCGGCCCGTTCGACGTCGGCCCGGGTGCGTTCGTCCATGGGCATGGCCTGGAACAGCCCTTCGCGAAGTGGGGGATAACGGTCGTTTGCCGTTGCACGCCTTCCAACGAGTGATTCTTGGGACGGTCACACGGCGGATCACCGGCCGGGCCGTGCGAGCGGCGAATCCGAACATCCCGTCACCTTTCCGGACAGCTCGTCACCATTCCGGATAACGCACCGTCGCATCCGGGGGACTCCGCATGCGACGGGCGCCGGCAGGGCAGATGCTGGAGCGGTGATGGACGAGACGGAGTTCTGGGAGCTGATCGACGGCTCCCGCGAGGCCGCCGAGGGCGACCCCGAGGAGCAGGCCGACGGACTGGTCGAGCGGCTGCTCGGGCTCGATCCGGACGCCGTCGTGGACTTCGCCCGCCACTTCGAGGCCCGCTACAACCGGGCGTACTCCTGGGACCTGTGGGCCGCCGCCTCCCTGATGCTGGGCGGCGCCAGCGACGACGCCTTCGACTACTTCCGCTGCTGGCTGATCGGCCAGGGCCGGGAGGTCTTCGAGGGTGCGCTGCACGACCCGGACCAGCTCGCCGAGCTGGTCGAGGACTTCGACGAGGCGGTGGACGGCGACGCCGAGGAGCTGGGCTACGCGGCCGACGAGGCGTACGAGCAGCTGACCGGCGGGGTGATGCCGGACCTGGACCTGCCCGCGCCGCCCCGTGAACCGCTCGGCGGCTACCTCGACTTCGACGACGAACGGGCCATGGCCGAGCGCTTCCCCAGGCTGTGGGACCGCTTCAAGCCGTAGGGCGTTCCGGACCGGGGCGCGGCGTCCGGGTCCCTGCTGCGGCCACCGGCCCGTCACTGCGGGCAGTATGGCCCCATGCGGATCGCGATCACCGGCTCGACCGGACTCATCGGCACGGCGCTCGTACGGTCTCTGCGCGCTGGGGGCACCTCACGGGCCGGAGGCCCAGAGGGAGGCCATGACATCGTCCGGCTCGTACGGCGGGCGCCCTCGGCCGCCGGCGAAGTGCGCTGGGACCCCAGGCGGCAGGACGTCGACACGGCCGGGCTGGCCGGCTGCGAGGCGGTGGTCCACCTGGCCGGCGCCGGGGTCGGCGACCACCGCTGGACGGCGGCCTACAAGCAGGAGATCCGCGACAGCCGGGTCCTGGGCACCCGGACCCTCGCCGCCGCCCTCGCTTCCATGGACACCCCGCCGCGGGTCTTCGTCTCGGGCAGCGCGATCGGCTACTACGGCGACACCGGGGACCGGCGTACGGACGAGAGCGCGCCGGCCGGTTCCGGGTTCCTGCCGGAAGTCTGTACGGCCTGGGAGGACGCCGCGCAGCCGGCCCGGGACGCGGGCATCCGTACCGTCTTCGCCCGCACCGGCCTGGTGGTGGCGCGCTCGGGCGGCGCGTGGGGACGGCTCTTCCCGGTCTTCCGGCTCGGCCTGGGCGGGCGGCTCGGCGACGGCAGCCAGTACTGGAGCTTCATCTCCCTGGACGACCACATCGCGGCGCTCCGCCACCTCCTCGACACCGAGGACCTGTCCGGACCGGTCAACCTCACGGCCCCGGAGCCGGTCACCAACCGCGAAGTCACCGCCGTGATGGGCAAGGTGCTGAACCGCCCCACGCTGTGCTCCGTCCCGGCGCCGGTTCTGCGGGTCGCCCTCGGCGAGTTCGCCGGTGACGTGCTGGGCAGCCAGCGGGTCATCCCGCGGCGGCTGCTGGACTCCGGGTTCACTTTCCGCCACCCCCGCATCATGGAGGCGGTCCGGGCCGCCGCCTAGGTCCCCGGACACCTCTGCCGCACGGGCCGCCCCTCCCGGCCGTCTCCTCACCTCACACCCACCACGCGGCATCTCTCGCAGCTGTACCGGGCATGACACTCGGTGCCGCCATTTGGGACCGACCCCGGGAGGGGCAAGTGCTGCGCACCGTATCGGCCGTGGACGTCGTCATCGTGGGAGCCGGCCCGGCCGGTCTCGCCGCCGCCCGCCATCTGACCGGCGCAGGGTTGTCGGTCACCGTCCTGGAGGCCGCGCCACGGATCGGCGGCCGGTCCGTCACCGACCCTGTCGACGGCTTCCTGCTGGACCGCTGCGCGCGGCCGCTGGCCGTCTCCGCCGCCGAGCTGCGCCGTACACCGGGGCTCGGCGAGCTGACACCGCGTCCGTTCGCGCCCGGTCTGGCGCTCCACAACGGTCAGCGGACGCAGCGCCTCAGCGCCCCGCGCAGCATGAAGGCCGCACTGTCCGCGGCCCGCGCGCTCTCCCGCGCCGACCGCCGCACCGAACGCCGGACGGACCGTCAGACGGCCCGCCAGGCAGGACGTCAGGCAGGACGTCAGACGGGCCGTCCCACCGACCGTCGGACCGCGCCGGACACGGACCGCCGTACGGACCACTCCGGCGTCACCGCCGTCACTCCCCCCTCCTCCGCCCCCCACGCCCCGCCCGCCGACCGTCCGGTCCGCGACGCCCTGGCGGGCCGCCCCGTCTTTCCGCCGCGCGCCCATGACGCGGTCCTGCGGCCCCTGCTGGGCGCGCTGCTGTGCGATCCGCAGCTGCGCGGCTCCAGCCGGGGTGCCGCCGCCGCCCTGCGCGCCTACGCGGAGGGCCGGCTGTGGCTGCCGGCCGGCGGCGCCGGGGCCGTCCCCGAACTGCTCGCCGCCGCGCTGCCCCCCGGCACGGTCCACACCTCGGTGCGGGTCACCGCCGTCTCCACGACCGGCGTCAGCACCGCGGAGCACGGCCCGGTCCCCTGCCGGGCGGTGCTGGTGGCGACCGGCGCACGGGAGGCGGCCGAGCTGCTGCCGGGGCTGCGGGTGCCCGCCTTCCACCCGGTGTCCGTGCTGCACCACACCGCGACGGCGGCGCCCGGGGGCCGCGGCGCGGCCCTGCGCGACACCACGCTGATCCTGCCGACCGACGGCCCGGTCGCGTACACCTACGTCGCCGGTGCGGTCGACCCGTCCCGTACGCCGCCGGGCCGGACCCTGATCACCACGGCCGTGCTCGGCGCCGCGGCGGCGCTGCCGGTGTCCGTGCTCGACCGGGCGGTCCGTCCCCAGCTCGACCGGATCTACGGCGCGCACACCGAGGACCGGCAGCTGCTGACCGCCCATCACACCCCGTACGCGGTCCCCGCGATGCCCGCCCCGTACGACCCGGAGCGCCCGGTGCGGGTGCTCGCCGGTCTCTATGTGTGCGGCGACCACCGCGACACCAGCACGCTCCAGGGCGCCCTGAACTCGGGACGGCGCGCGGCCCGCGCCGTCCTCCAGGACTTCGGCCTGCCCGGCCTCACGACGGAACCGGACTCCCTGCCCACGGCGGCCTGACCGCGACCGCCGGGCCCGGTCAGCCCAGCGCCGCCACCCGTTCCCGGTAGCCGCGGACCGCCGCCGCGTCCCGGTAGGGCTCCAGGCGGCGCTCGAACTCCCTGATGTACTCGTGCGCCCGTACGGACCGCATCTCGGAGGCCTGCAGCGCCGCCTCGGCACCCAGCGTGCAGGCCTGCTCCAGCTCGCCCAGGCCCAGCCGCGCGGTCGCCAGCACCACCCGGCAGAAGAGCCGGCTGCGGGCGAACCCGGCCGCGCGCAGCTGGAGGGAGCGTTCGGCGTGCTGGGAGGCCGCGCGGTACTGCTGGAGGTCGCGGTGGCAGTGCGCCAGCTCGTCGGCGAGCTGCGCCTCGTCGAAGAAGCGTGCCCAGTACGGGGTGTCGTCACCGGGGCGGGCGGTCTCCAGCGCCCGCTCGGCGCGGGCCAGCGCCGCCGTACAGGCCCGGACCTCGCCCAGGACGCCGTGGCCGCGCGCCTCCGCGGAGTGCAGCAGCGCCTGCACCGTGGGCGGCGCGCTGCTGCCGATGCCCTGCTGGGCGACGCGCGCCAGCTGGACGGCCTCCCTGCCGTGCCCCAGATAGACGGCCTGCCGGCTCATGGTCACCAGGACGTAGGACCCGTACGCCCGGTCGCCGGCGGCCTGGGCCAGCCGCAGGGCCTGCACGAAGTACCGCTGCGCCAGGCCGTGGGCCGCGATGTCGTACGAGGTCCAGCCCGCCAGCCGGGTCAGATCGGCGGCCGCGGCGAACAGCCGGCGGCCGATGGCCTCCCCGTAGGTGCCGCGCAGCATCGGCTCGGCCTCGTGCTCCAGATAGCGCACCAGGGCCTGCCGGGCGTGGCCGCCGCCGTAGGCGTGGTCCAGTGCCCGGAACAGCTCGCCGACCGAGCGCAGCGCCGCGATGTCGCCGGAGGTGACCCGGGAGCCCTGGGTCCGGTCGACCTGGTCGTTGCGGCGCTGCCGCGGGACCGTGGCCCGGTTCTGGGCGGGCACCCGGCCCACGCCGCCCTCGGGGACGGTCTCGCCGCGGGCGACGCGTTCGTCGGCGCGGCCGATCAGCCAGTCCCGGCTGGGCACCACGAGCCCGGCCGGGGTGAAGGCGATCTTGCGGAGTTCGGCATGGCTGCCGGAGTCCTTGCGCCACAGACCGCTGACGATGTCCACCGCCTCGCTGGGGGTCGCGGCGAACTCCAGCCCGGCGTACACCGGCGCACAGGCGTCCAGGCCGAGGTCCTGAGCGGACAGCCGGCGCCCCAGCCTGCGGGTGAACACCTCCGCGATCAGCGCCGGGGTGGTGCCTCTGGGCTGCTGGCCGCGCAGCCAGCGGGTCACCGAGGTCTTGTCGTAGCGCAGATCGAGGCCGTGCTCGATGCCGAGCTGGTCGACGCGTCTGGCCAGCCCTGCGTTGGAGAAGCCGGCCTCGGCGATGAGTGCGGCGAGCTGGCGGTTGGGCGTGTGGTGCGGGGGTCGTTCCGTCATCAGCTTTACCGGTCTCCTGCCTTCCGGGCCGCACTGCCGGGTCCGGCGGACCCTGCTCCGGCATGCTCCTCGCCCTTGTGGAACGGCGTGAATGTAACGGCCTTCGGCGGCCCGATCCCGGCCTGCGACCCGCGTTCATCCGATCGTGTGAGCAGGGCGGGAGCGTCCAGGACACCGGCCGCCTGCGGGAACGGGCGGCCGCGGCCGTACAGTGGCCTGGGCGCGAAGTGGCATCAACGTTGCAGCACCGTGCAACGAAGGTTCGAAGAGGAGCTGCCGTGACTGCGATCTCTCGGGGGGAGACCCCCGCACCCGAGGGGCTGCACTTTGTGCATCTGGGCTTCGGCGCCGAGGCCGTGGAGTACGAATCCGCCTGGCAGGAGCAGCGCCGGGTGCACGCCGCCCGGTTCGCCGACGAGGTACCCGACACCTGTCTGCTGCTGGAACACCAGGCCGTCTACACCGCGGGGCGGCGTACGTCCGACGACGAGCGCCCGCTGGACGGGACCCCGGTCGTGGACGTGGACCGCGGCGGGAAGATCACCTGGCACGGGCCCGGCCAGCTGGTCGGCTACCCGATCCAGAAGTTGCCGCGCCCGGTTGACGTCGTGGCCCATGTCCGCCGCCTTGAGGAGGCGCTGATCCGGGTCTGCGCCGAGTTCGGTGTGACGGGCACCCGGGTCGAGGGCCGCAGCGGTGTGTGGGTGCTGGGCGACCCGGTGGAGGAGCGGGCGGCCCTGGGCGGGCTGAACCTCGACTTCGACCCGCGGGTCACGGACGAGCTGTTCGACCCGCGGCTGAACGGCCCGGAGTACGCGCCGTCCAACGCCGGCCAGCGCCGTGAGGACCGCAAGCTCGCCGCGATCGGCATCCGCGTCGCCAAGGGCGTCACGATGCACGGCTTCGCGCTCAATGTGAATCCGGACAACACCTCGTTCGACAAGATCGTGCCGTGCGGCATCCGGGACGCCGGTGTCGCCTCGCTGGCCAACGAGCTCGGCCGCGAGATCACCATCGCCGAGGTGCTGCCGGTGGCCGAGAAGCACCTGCGGGACGTCCTGGAGGGCGCCGAACTGCTCCCCCGAGCGGTCTGAGCGGGGTGGCTCCGGTGACGCACCCGAGGGGCCGCCGGGAATGCGGCCCCGCCATACGGGGTTGCACCGCGCGTAAAGACGTGCGAATCAACGGGCGTACCCTGGTGTACGCCGAAGAAACGAAGTCGTAGGGAGCCGGTCGTGTCCGCAGTCGCACCCGACGGACGCAAGATGTTGCGCCTGGAGGTCCGGAACAGCCAGACCCCCATCGAGCGCAAGCCCGAGTGGATCAAGACCCGGGCGAAAATGGGTCCTGAGTACAACCACCTCCAGGGCCTGGTCAAGAGCGAGGGTCTGCACACGGTCTGCCAGGAGGCGGGCTGTCCCAACATCTTCGAATGCTGGGAGGACCGCGAGGCCACCTTCCTCATCGGCGGCGAGCAGTGCACCCGCCGCTGCGACTTCTGCCTCATCGACACCGGCAAGCCGCAGCCCCTGGACCGCGACGAGCCCCGCCGGGTCGCCGAGTCCGTGCAGACCATGGAGCTGAAGTACGCCACGATCACCGGCGTCGCGCGCGACGACCTGGAGGACGGCGGCGCCTGGCTCTACGCCGAGACCGTCCGGCAGATCCACGCCTCGATGCCCGGCACCGGCGTCGAGCTGCTGATCCCCGACTTCAACGCGGTCCCCGAGCAGCTCGCCGAGGTCTTCTCCTCCCGCCCGGAGGTGCTGGCCCACAACGTCGAGACGGTCCCGCGGATCTTCAAGCGGATTCGCCCCGGCTTCCGCTACGAGCGCTCGCTGGAGGTCATCACCAAGTCCCGCGAGGCCGGCCTGGTCACCAAGTCCAACCTCATCCTGGGCATGGGCGAGACCCGCGAGGAGATCAGCCAGGCGCTGCAGGACCTCTACGACGCGGGCTGCGAACTGATCACCATCACCCAGTACCTCCGCCCGTCGCCGCGCCACCACCCCGTCGACCGCTGGGTCAAGCCCGCCGAGTTCGTGGAGCTCAAGGAAGAGGCCGACGAGATCGGCTACGCCGGCGTCATGTCCGGCCCGCTGGTCCGCTCCTCCTACCGCGCCGGCCGCCTCTACCAGCAGGCCATGGAGCGGCGCGAGGCCGAGGCGGCCAGTCGGGCGGTTTGACGCGCTCGGCGCGCCTTCTTGTGAAACGTGGCACATGCTGAGGACGCGGCCCGCACTCCCCCAGGACGGGGGGCGTGGGGGCCGCGTCAACGTTTCATCGGTGTTTGACCGGCAGGTCATCCGTTGGTAACACCTGTCCGTGACGATGGATGCACGCACCGCTCCCGCACCTACCCCTGCTTCTCCGAACAGATCAGAGGGAGTCACCCACCATGCAGGCCGCGCCGCTCCGCGCCACCCCCGCCACCGCCCCCGCTCTCCCGCGTCCCACGGTCACCGGCGCACTGCGTGCCGTCGAGGCCGTCCTGATGCGTGGCGGACAGCGCACCGCCCGCCGTAACGCCTGGACGTCGGTCCTGGAGGACCGCCGCCGCGCCAAGGACCGCCACGAGGCCGAGTACGTACTGGAGGCCGCGGCGACCCGGCGCCCGCGCGCCACGTAGACTGCGCTGTATGGCGAGGAAGGTAAACGCTGAGGGCGCTGTCGGCGCTGCCGGCGCTGAGAACTCCGGGCGGCTGAAGCAGATCGCCCTGACCTACAAGATGACCCGTCGGGTCGACTCCAAGGTCGGTCTTGTCGTCGCTGGGGTAGGCATCGTCGTATTCGGCGTTCTCCTTGCCATCGGCTTCGCGATCGGCCATCCCATCTACGCGGGAATCCTGGGCTTCGTCCTGGCCTTCCTCGCGATGGCGATCGTCTTCGGACGGCGCGCCGAGCGAGCTGCCTTCGGGCAGATGGAGGGCCAGCCCGGTGCGGCGGCGGCCGTGCTGGAGAACGTCGGCCGCGGCTGGACGGTCACCCCCGCGGTGGCCATGAACCGCAGCCAGGACGTGGTCCACCGCGCCGTGGGCAAGGCCGGCATCGTGCTGGTCGGCGAGGGCAACCCGAACCGGCTCCGCGGCCTGCTGGCCGCCGAGAAGAAGCGGATGGCGCGCACCGTCGCCGACGCCCCCGTCCACGACATCATCGTGGGCGACGGCGAGGGCCAGGTGCCGCTGAAGAAGCTCCGCACGACCCTGCTGAAGCTGCCGCGGGTACTCCCCGGCGCGCAGGTGACGGCCGTCAACGACCGCCTCAAGGCACTGGGCGACCTGATGAGCAACATGCCCGTCCCGAAGGGCCCGATGCCGAAGGGCATGCGGATGCCCAAGGGCGGCGGCAAGACCCGCTGACCGCTCGGCCCGGCGGCCGCCGGACCGGACCTGACCGACCACACGAGACGCCCCGGGGCTTTGGCTCCGGGGCGTTTTGCGTGGGGTGGGGGCCGGGAGGGGCGGCTTGTATGCGATGCGCGGGTCGCCGGGGGCGGAGGGGGCCCGTCAGCCAACGAGCGGGCCCGTCGCAGGCGGCCCGCTCACAGACGTGCCTGGCCACAGCGGGCCCGGACCGTGGCGCAGAGGAACTTCCTACAGCCGGACCTGTACGGCGCGCGAGACGCGGTCGTGGAGCCCTCGCCCGTCCCGGTCCCACACCACGGCCGGAATGACCACCACGAGCAGCACCGTGCGCAGCGCGACCCGCGGGAGCGAGATCCGGCCACCGTCCTCGGAGATCACCCGCAGGCCCAGCAGCCGCTTGCCCGGCGTGAAGCCGACCGTGCCGACCGTCAGCACGCTGAGCACCGCGAAGACCAGCAGCGCCCAGTTGCTCGCCGCCGTCGCCTTACCGCCGCTGAGCAGGCCGTACGCGATGAGCAGGCACAGCGCCCAGTCGATGAAGAGCGCGGCGAAGCGCCGCCCGGGGCGGGCGATCGAGCCCGGCCCCTCCTCCGGCAGCCCGAGCTGCTGCCCGCGGTATCCGAACTCGACACCCATGTCCTCGGCTGCCGCGCGGGGCCCGGAGATCCACGTTCCGATTGCTCGCCTGTTGTCCACCCGACCACGGTACTGCGACCGCATACGTTCCCTTCGCGGAGGTCCGGGTCGGAGCGGGGAGGCGGGCCGCACACGGGGCCGGCCGCACGGCTGGCGGACCAGCCACGAAGGACGTTCCGGGAGGACAGGGCACCCCCGCGAGCCGTCGGCCGGTACGGCGGCAGCGGGCGCCCCAAATGCCCCTCTTTGGCGCACACTGGGAGGTAAGGGCGGCCGCCGCCGGTTAACCTCGGCGAAACAAATGGGTCATGCTTGGGAAATCCCGCCTGCCTATGGTCGGGCATCGCGCCACCGCAGAGGGTCGCGTTCCGAGTAGCAATCCCGCGTCCGCCGACCGGTGACCGGGCTAGGAGGAGTTGGATGTTCCAGAACGCCGACGAGGCCAAGAAGTTCATCGCGGACGAGGACGTGAAGTTCGTCGACGTCAGGTTCTGCGACCTGCCCGGTGTGATGCAGCACTTCACCATCCCGGCAAAGGCGTTCGACCCGGCCGAGGAACTCGCCTTCGACGGCTCCTCGATCCGCGGCTTCCAGGCCATCCACGAGTCCGACATGGCGCTGCGCGCCGACCTGTCGACGGCCCGTGTGGACCCGTTCCGCCGCGACAAGACCGTCAACATCAACTTCTTCATCCACGACCCGATCACGGGCGAGCAGTACAGCCGTGACCCGCGCAACATCGCCAAGAAGGCCGAGGCCTACCTCGCCTCCACCGGCATCGCGGACACCGCGTTCTTCGGTCCCGAGGCCGAGTTCTACGTCTTCGACAGCGTGCGCTTCGAGACCGGCGCGAACCAGTCCTTCTACCACATCGACTCCGAGGCCGGCGCCTGGAACACCGGCTCGGAGGAGAACAACCGCGGCTACAAGGTCCGGTACAAGGGCGGCTACTTCCCGGCCCCGCCGGTCGACCACTTCGCCGACCTGCGCGCCGAGATCTCCCTGGAGCTGGACGCGGCCGGCCTGCAGGTCGAGCGGCAGCACCACGAGGTCGGCACGGCCGGCCAGGCGGAGATCAACTACAAGTTCAACACGCTGCTCGCCGCCGCCGACGACCTGATGCTCTTCAAGTACATCGTGAAGAACGTCGCCTGGCGCAACGGCAAGACCGCGACCTTCATGCCCAAGCCGATCTTCGGTGACAACGGCTCCGGCATGCACGTCCACCAGTCGCTGTGGCAGGGCGGCTCGCCGCTCTTCTACGACGAGCAGGGCTACGCGGGCCTCTCGGACACCGCCCGCTACTACATCGGCGGCATCCTCAAGCACGCCCCGTCGCTGCTGGCCTTCACCAACCCGACGGTGAACTCCTACCACCGCCTGGTCCCCGGCTTCGAGGCCCCGGTCAACCTGGTCTACTCGCAGCGCAACCGCTCCGCGGCCATGCGTATCCCGATCACGGGCTCGAACCCCAAGGCCAAGCGCGTCGAGTTCCGCGCCCCGGACCCGTCCTCGAACCCGTACCTCGCCTTCTCCGCCCTCCTCCTCGCGGGCCTGGACGGCGTCAAGAACAAGATCGAGCCGGCCGAGCCGATCGACAAGGACCTCTACGAGCTCGCCCCCGAGGAGCACGCGGGCGTCCCCCAGGTCCCCACCTCCCTCCCGGCCGTCCTCGACGCCCTCGAGGCCGACAACGAGTACCTCCAGCAGGGCGGCGTCTTCACCTCCGACCTGATCGAAACCTGGATCGACTACAAGCGCACCAACGAAATCGCCCCGATCCAGCTCCGGCCGCACCCGCACGAGTTCGAGCTTTACTTCGATCTCTAAGAACGCCGCAGGTAAGAGTGGGCTTCCGCTCACCTGAGCCGTCTCTGGGCCGTCGGCCGTGTCCTTCCCTTCTCGGAAGACACGGCCGACGGCCTTTTCGTCGGCGTCACTTGGGCCGCAGGCCGGGCGACTGGGACGCGCGCACAGCGATCAGCGGCCTGCGCCGGAGAAGCGGCATAGCCCCCGAACCTAGCCACCTAAGGCCCCGGAGTGCTCACACGGCGCCGCTCTGAGCGCGCCGCCTGGCCAGCTGTTCATCGATGTCATTGATGAAGAGAGCCAGGAGATCCCCCTCTTTCACTTGTCTACCGCTGTGCCCAAAGTCTCGGCGAATTGCGGACAAGAGCTGCTCGAAGGTGAACACCGTATCCTCAGACACGAGAACTTGTGCTTCTCGCTTGAATTTTGACCAGGCAAGCAGGACGTCGTCCGAAGCCCACGTAATAAGATCTGGCGTAATTTCTCGCAGGAACTGTGCCACGTCATCTTCACTCGATGACTCGGGATTCATGACCGTCCTCATCAGACCGCTCACAAGCCTGGTGTAAACGGGTATCTTGCTGCCCCGGATCTCCGCTTCAACAGCTTTCCGGCGTTCCACGTAGCGCCCGATGACCAACGTGGCAACGGTTACAAGAACCGTCGCCATTGCGGTTACCGCTGCGGCGGCAACTGTGGGGTTCACGCCGTGAAAGACTTGATGCCCCACGTACCTCGCCAGAAACGCTACGACCTCCACCACACCGAACAGCAGTGCGGCAAGGACTGCGAGGCTACCGACACCCTTGATGAATGCACGCATGGGTGCACTGTGGCACGAAAACCGGCGCCGACGAGACGGAAAAGTCAGAAGTGAGGCAACGTCGACTACGGAACGGGGCTTCGTGGCGTGGGGAACGGGCGCCCGTTCATCGACCGGCACCCGCTACGCCATCCCACGTCGAGGGCGGGGCGGCCTCGAACGCCATGAGCGTCAGTCCTGTGACGTGGATGACGGCATTCCACTCTTCCTGGGTAAGGTCCGGGAATTCCTCCCGTACACAGCTGGGAACAGGACAGCCGCCAGCGCTCAGCACTACTTTCGCGAAGGCCAAACCCGAGCGGCTGAGGCACAAACGCGGCCCTTGCTCCGGCTCCTCGCTATGCAGTACCGCGATGTGCTGAGCGGCGTCCTTGTTATCCGGTGTCTCCGACGCGAAGTTCCGGAAAGCTGTCCGCAACCGCGCAGTGAGTTCGCCCTGCTGCAGGTCAGCACGTTCCGAAATGTCAGCCAGTGCCTGGCAGAACTGCTCTCTCGCGCCCGACCGGGGCAGCCTTGGGAAGACCTGCGGATGGTGGTCGACAACGTCGTTCACGGGCTCGGGCTCCGATTGAAGCCCCATGAGAACGAGCTTGGAGACCAGCAGTACGACCTCCCACTCCTCCTGCCTGAGAGTCGGGAAACCCTCCTGCACCTGAGGCGGAAGGTCGCTCTGGTCTGCGTAAAAGAGCACATCCGGCAGCCCCACGTCATAGCCCGCAAGCCGAAGACCGAGGCTTCGCCCCCAGGGGTGGCCCTCAGAGCCGATGGTGACCAGATCGACACGCGATCGCTCGCCCAGCACTTCCGAAGCCAGTTCGCGCAGCACGGTGGTGACTGCCGCACTGAGGACGGCCTCGTTTACGTCCCTCTTTTCGCCGACAGACAACAAGGCGTCGCGCAGGTATCCGCGCGGCGATGTCGGATTCATCGTCTCCTCCTGCAGTCGCCGACCGAGTCGAGCGGCTGAGTCGAGCGGCTGAATGTTCATTCTCGGAGCAGAGCCCGATCTCGCCAGTCACCGGCTGAGGCCTGAGGAGCGGTTGTCTTAGCCCTGCGGGGGTGGGGGCAACCTCTCATCGTTGCCCGATCGCCGTCAGGCCCTTTTCGCGAGTGCGTAGACCTGGCCGTCTCGACCCAGAGGGCTACGGAGGGTGACCCAGGGGGGTGGTGCCGCTGGATTCGTATATCCACGCGTGCCCACTCCGGTGTCCGGCCCGCTGGTCATCGAGGGGATCTTGCCGGTGGGCAGAGGCCTACGGCCCGCAGTACGGTGGCCGGTTCCGGCAGTCAGACCGATCACTGCGCCACTCCAACACGCGGCCCACGAGCGGCCGTTGACGCCGATGGGCCGTCGGAGCGCCGGAGCCGCCGCCCCCTCCACCGGAAACAACAAACCACCCCCGGCCCCTCCCCCAGCCCCCCTCCACACGCACCCCCACCCCACTCAAGGCAAACTGGCAATATGCCTGAATTGCCCGAAGTTGAATCTCTGGCCCGGTTTCTGACCGGCCGCCTGGCCGGGCGGGTCGTCGACCGGGTGTATCCCGTCGCCGTGCATGCGCTCAAGACCTACGACCCGCCGGCCAGCGCGCTGGAAGGGCTGGCGTTCGACGGGGTGACCCGGCATGGGAAGTTTCTCGATCTGCGGGTCGGGGGGCTGCACCTGGTCATGCACCTCGGGCGGGCGGGGTGGGTGCGGTGGCGGGAGCAGTTGCCGGGGGTGGCGCCGCGGCCGGGGAAGGGGCCGTTGGCGCTGCGGGTGCGGCTCGGCGGGGCGGGCGACGGGGTGGAGGGTGGGGCGGGGTTTGATGTGACTGAGGCGGGGAGTCAGAAGCGCCTTGCGGTGTATGTCGTGCATGAGGTGCAGGAGGTGCCGGGGGTGGCGCGGCTCGGGGCCGATCCGCTGGCGGCTGGCTTCGGTCCGGCGGCGTTCCGGGAGCTGCTGGCCGGGGAGCGCCGGCAGATCAAGGGGGTGCTCCGGGACCAGAGCGTGCTGGCGGGGATCGGGAACGCCTACTCGGACGAGATTCTGCACGCGGCGCGGATGTCGCCGTTCAAGCTGGCCGCGACGCTCTCGGAGGAGGAGGTGGACCGGCTGTGCGCGGCGGTCGGGAGCACCCTCACGGAGGCGGTCGAGCGGTCCCGCGGGCTGGCCCTGAAGGATCTCAAGGCGGAGAAGAAGAGCGGGCTGCGGGTGCACGGGCGGAAGGGGGAGCCCTGCCCGGTCTGCGGGGACACGATCCGTGAGGTGTCGTTCAGCGACTCGGCGCTCCAGTACTGCCCCACCTGCCAGACCGGGGGCAAGCCCCTCGCGGACCGGCGGCTGTCCCGGCTGCTGAAGTAGCAGAGCAGCGGGACGGCCGCCGGTCCGGGCGGGCGGTCAGTCCAGGGACCCGCCGGGCGACAGCAGCGCGCGCAGTTCGGTCACGGCCTCGCGGAGGCGGTCGGCGAAGTCCCGCATCGGGCCGGCCACCGTCCGGGGGGTGCTCAGGTAGAGGTGGAAGCGGTCGGGCAGCAGGACGTAGGCGACGCCGATGCAGCGGCTGCTGGTGGAGCCGAAGCCGAAGTACTGGATGTGCGCGGACGGGGCGGAGCTGGTGCTCAGGTAGTCGTCCCGCATGGTCAGCCAGCCCGGGGTGCGGTAGAGGGCGGGCTGTTCGGTGACGCCGAGTTCCGCGCCGCGCCGCCGCTGGATCAGCTCCAGCTCCCACAGGTGCTGCTCGGGCGCCTGGCCGGCCTGGCACTCCTTGGCGCGCGCCACATGCTTCCCGGCGGCGGCCCGGAACGCGTCCCGGCGGGCGTCCGCGGAGGCCGCCGGGTCCTCCATGGCGGCGACGAAGGCCTGGATCTCCGGGGTGACGACGCGCATCGCCTCGGTCCGGCCGTGCCGCCACTGGCGGGTGGCGATGGACTCGTAGGTGGCGCCGAGGTGGCCCTTGGCGCGCTGATGGGCCAGCTGGTAGGCGAGCTGCACGAAGGCGTCCGGGGAGACGCCCAGCGCCTTGGCGGTGGTGCTGCCGAAGTCGTCGAAGGCGACGGTGCGGGTGGCGGTGGCCGCGCCGTACTCCGCGAAGGCGTCGGCGGCGGAGCGCACCTGTGCCCGGAGGGCGTCGTCCAGCTCGAAACGGAGGGGCTCCACGGACGGGAGGCCCTGCGAGCGGGCTCCGGAGCGGCGGGAGTGTTCCTCGGCCGGGGTGCCGAGCAGGGCATCGGTGAAGGCGAGGATGGTGGTGCCGTCCAGTTCGCAGTGCTCCACGTTGATGCCCGCCCGGCCGTCGGCGAACACGACCAGGGATACCGCCTTGTCGAACCAGCGGTTGCCCTCGTCGCCGTACAGCAGCCGGTCGCAGGCCTCCTGGGTGTCCGCGGGGGCGGCGTCCTCCAGACAGACGCAGAACAGCGCGGTCTCGATGTCGTCCAGGGCCTGCGCGTTGCCGGGGTGGCGGGTGCGCAGGGTCTCCCGGGCGGCGGCCCACTGCGCGCGGGCCATGGTGGTGAGGTGGCCGACCGGGGTGCCGGGCGGGGCCGGTTCGGCGCCGGCCTTCTGTACGGCGCGCAGTCCGGCTTCGAGGTCGTCCAAGCCGTGCGGGACACCGTCCGGGCCCAGCACGTCCATCCGGAACATGTTGCCGCGGTGGAACACCACGATGTGGCGGGCCTCGGACGGGCCCGGCCAGGCGTCGCTGTAGGGGCTGCGGACGGCGTCCTGCTCCGCCCCGGGAATCCGGGTGGCGGAGAAGAGGTACTTGTTCTGCACCATGGTCTGGGGGACGCCGCGCTGCACCGCGGGCGGGAGGAGTTCCTGGTCCAGCTGCCGCTTGTGGCCGACGGCGCCGGCGATGAGCCCGGCCGCCCGCTCGACCTGCGACTGGGGCTGCCCGGGGGCGGGGTCCTGGAACAGGAAGAAGAAGTTGGCGTTGAGCGCGATCCGGTCCCGGCGGCCGAGGTAGCGGTAGGGCCAGAAGGTGTCGAGCCAGCTGTGGACGCCCTCGGTGGCGTCGTACTCCTCCAGCGCCGCGTGCAGCGCCCGGCCGGGGCCGCCGGGCCGGAGGAAGGCGGTCACCTCCGCCTCGGTGGCCGCCCGCTGCTCGGCGGTGAGCAGCGGCGCGCACCAGGCGAGGAACCGCTCGCAGCTCTCTTCGAGCGTGGGCAGCGGCACCCGCGGGAGGCTGTCCTCCTGGGCGAAGGTCGGCATGACGGCCCTTTCCTGACGGTTATTCAATTCTGCTCTCTCGATTCGGCTCGTGGGGACCTGTGCTGTCACTCGTCCATGGTCGCGCCGTCACCCACCGTGTCCGCTCTTTGGGGCGTGCGGAGCGGGGCGCGGTCGCGGCGGGGGGGTGTCCGTGCCGTCCGCTAGTCCAGCAGCCGGTCGCCGCGGACGGCCCGGCCCTCGGCCGCGGTGTGCGCGGGCAGGACCCGGCCGAAGAGCTGCCGGGTGCGGGCCACGCTCCCGATGACGCCGGGCCGCTCGCTGTAGGCGAAGATCGCGGAGTGGCGGGCGGTCTCGCCGCGTACCGGGCTCACCCGGTGGAGCGAGTAGCGGCCCCGGAACAGCTGGAGGTCGCCGGGGTGCAGCGGGAGGCGCCGGACCATCCGCTCGCCGCGGCCGTCGAGGACGTCGCGGACGTCGTCGAAGTGCTCGTCGTCCGCGGACCGGATGTGGGGGCAGTACTCGAAGACGCCGCCGTCCTGGGCCTGCCGGGTGAGCATGCTGACGGTGAACTCGTTGGTGTCGAAGTGCCAGGGGTGTTCCATGCCCGGTGCGACGACGTTGAGCACCAGCCCGGAGAGCGGGTCGGCCAGCTCGTGCAGCCGCGGGAGTCCGAAGCAGCGGGCGAGGAAGTCCTGGAACGCCGGGGCGGAGTAGAGCCGGCTGATGAGGGACCCGGCGGGCACGCGGTCGCGGGGGACGAAGGCGTTGCCGCGCCGGAAGGTCCGCCGGCCGGGGTGGTCGGGGGGCAGGTCCGAGTCCACCGCGATGTTGTAGACGTTGACCGTCTCGACGTCGTAGTGCGCCTGGGGGGCGAGGGCGGCGCACTCCTCCTCCAGCGCCTCGCGGAGCGCCGGGCGGACGAAGTCCGGCAGCACGGTGCAGCCGAGCGTCCCGAGGTCGTGCCGGGCACGGGCGATCACGGCCTGCCCCCCGGCGCTGTCGAGGTCCGGCAGGGGGTACCGGGCGGTGTCGACCACCTGGTCGAGTGTGAGGGCTTGCGCAGTGCTCATTCGATCCTCTCCACATACGGGCAGACCGTCGTGAGCCGGAGGCCGCCCGCGGCCGCGCGAGCCCGCCGCGGACGTCCCCTCCGGGGCCGTCCGTGGGTCCGCGTGCCGCCGGGTGCGCACCCCGGCCCTCCGGCAACTCCTCTTCGGCAACTCCACTGAGGAGCGGCAGAGTTGAAGCTCCCACAGCGCCGCCGGGTTGTCTGTGACACGTCGCACTGTGCGACCGGGCATCGGCGCACCGTGTGCTGGGGAACCGGGCGCCGGGCGGGTGGGCGGAGTCTTCTGCGTCACGTCTTTATGCAACTTGTTGCACAACTCTCTCCGGCTGGTCTACAACTACTCCGACGACACCCGTGCCAGGAGGCCCCCCATGAGCCAGTACCCCCACCTGATGAGCCCGCTCGACCTCGGGTTCACCACCCTGCCCAACCGGGTGCTGATGGGGTCGATGCACATCGGGCTGGAGGAGGCCGAGAACGGCTTCGCGCGGATGGCCGCCTTCTACGCCGCCCGCGCGCGCGGCGGCGTCGGCCTGATGGTGACCGGCGGCATCTCCCCGAACGAGGCGGGCCGGCCCTACGACGGCGGGGCCAAGCTGACCACCGAGGAGGAGGCGGCGCAGCACCGGACGGTGACCGACGCGGTGCACGCGGCGGGCGGGCGGATCGCGATGCAGATCCTGCACTTCGGGCGGTACGCCTACCACCCCGACCTGGTCGCGCCCAGTGCCCTCCAGGCGCCGATCAGCCCCTTCGTGCCGAATGCGCTCACCGACGAGCAGGTCGAGCAGACCATCGAGGACTATGTGCGGGCGGCGGAGCTGGCGAAGTCCGCCGGGTACGACGGTGTCGAGATCATGGGCTCCGAGGGCTACCTGATCAACGAGTTCATCGTCGGCGCGACCAACCAGCGCACGGACCGGTGGGGCGGCTCGTACGAGAACCGGATGCGCTTCCCGCTGGAGATCGTCCGCCGCACCCGGGAACGCGTCGGCACCGACTTCATCCTGATCTACCGGCTCTCCATGCTGGACCTCGTCCCGGGCGGCTCCACGCTGGAGGAGGTGGTCACCCTCGCCAAGGAGATCGAGGCGGCGGGGGCCACGATCATCAACACCGGCATCGGCTGGCACGAGGCCCGTATCCCCACCATCGTGACCTCGGTGCCGCGCGGCGCCTACACCTGGGTGACGAAGCGGCTCATGGGCTCGGTGACCATCCCGCTGGTGACCAGCAACCGCATCAACACCCCCGAGGTCGCCGAGGAGCTGCTCGCCGACGGGCGCGCCGACATGGTGTCGCTGGCCCGGCCCTTCCTCGCCGACCCGGACTTCGTCGCCAAGGCTCGGGACGGCCGGGCCGAGGCGATCAACACCTGCATCGGGTGCAACCAGGCCTGCCTCGACCACACCTTCAGCGGCAAGATCACGTCCTGCCTGGTCAATCCGCGGGCCTGCCACGAGACCGAGCTGGTGCTCTCCCCCACCCGGCGGCGCAAGCGGCTCGCGGTGGTCGGCGCCGGTCCGGCCGGGCTCGCCTGTGCCGTGTCCGCGGCCGAGCGCGGCCATGAGGTCACCCTGTTCGACGCCGCGGCCGAGATCGGCGGGCAGCTGAACATCGCCAAGCGGATACCGGGCAAGGAGGAGTTCGACGAGACCCTGCGCTACTTCCGCCACCAGCTCGACAGCCGGGGCGTGGACGTACGGCTGAACACCCCGGTCACGGCCGCCGACCTGGGCGGCTACGACGAGGTCGTGGTCGCCACCGGGGTCACCCCGCGCACCCCGGAGATCGAGGGCATCGACCACCCGAGCGTGGTCAGCTACCTCGATGTGCTGCGCGACGGGGCGCCGGTCGGCGAGCGGGTGGCGATCCTCGGGGCGGGCGGCATCGGCTTCGACGTCGCCGAGTTCCTCACCGACGCCGGCGACGCGGCGAGCCAGGACCCGGAGGCCTACTTCCGCGCCTGGGGCGTCGACACCGGGTACGCCGACCGGGGCGGGCTGCGCGCACCGGAGCGCCCCAAGGCCCCGCGGCAGGTGCATCTGCTCCAGCGCAAGACCTCGAAGGTCGGCGCCGGGCTCGGCAAGACCACCGGCTGGATTCACCGGGCGGAGCTGCGGCACCGGGGGGTGACCACGGTCGCCGGGGCGTCGTACGAGCGGATCGACGACGCGGGCCTGCACCTCACGGTCGACGGAACGGCCACCACCCTCCCCGTGGACACCGTCGTGCTGTGCACCGGGCAGGAGCCGCGCCGGGACCTGTACGAGGAGCTGCGGGCCGGGGGCCGCACGGTGCACCTCATCGGCGGTGCGGACGTCGCCGCCGAGCTGGACGCCAAGCGCGCCATCCAGCAGGGAACGGAGCTGGCCGCGAGCCTGTGAACCGGGGCTGACCGGGGGCGCGGCGGGCGGTGCGGGCCCGCCGTGCGCCGGCCGCTGCGGCCTAGGATTCCCCCATGTCACTCCCGCACGCGATCCTGACCGCCCTGCTAGAGAAGCCGTCGTCGGGGCTGGCGCTGACCCGTCGGTTCGACCGGTCGATCGGCTACTTCTGGTCGGCCAGCCATCAGCAGATCTACCGGGAGCTGGGCAAGCTGGAGCAGGCCGGTTTCATCCGGGCGCTGCCCAGCGAGCAGCCGTCCCGGGGGCAGAAGAAGGAGTTCGAGGTGCTGCCCGCGGGCCGTGCCGAGCTGACCCGCTGGGCCTCCGGCGAACAGGACTCCAAGCCCATCCGGGACGCGCTGCTGCTGCGGCTGCGGGCCTCGGCGGTGGTGGGGCGGGCCGGGCTCGACGCGGAACTGCGGCGCCATCTGACGCTGCACCGGCGGCAGCTGGCGGAGTACCAGGAGATCGAGGACCGCGACTTCGGGGCGGCGGCCGATCCGGAGGACCGGCTGCGGCGGCTGGTGCTGCGGGCCGGGATCGGGCTGGAGACCTTCTGGGTGGAGTGGCTGGCGGAGGCTCTGGCGGAGGTGACGGACCTGGACGCCGCGACGGCACCGGGGGACGGCGCGGACGGGTGAGCCGCCCCGCCCGCGCGCACGGCGGGGGGGGGGGGGCGCCGCGGGGGGGCCGCGGGGGCCGGGCGGGGGTGGGGCCCCCCCCCGCCCGGCGTGGGGGGGTGGGGGGGGGGGGCCCCCCCGGGGGGGGGCCCGGGGGGCGGGGGGGGGGGGGGGCCCCCCCCCCCCCCGGGCCCCGGGGGGGCCCCCCGGCCCCGGGGGAAGTCCCGGGGCCGGCCGCCTTGTTGACGCACCGGAACGGTCAGCAGTTGTCGTAGAGGAGGGCGCGCACCAGACGGCAGGTCGTGTCGGACGGGGCGTGCACCCCTATGTCGGCCGCGGTGCTGCGGATCTTGCGGTTGGGGGCCTGCTCGGGGCGGTAGACGCCGGTGTCGAGCAGGGCGATGGCCAGCCGCATGGCCTTCAGGCGGCGGTTGTGGGATTCGTACCGCTCGCGCGGCCATCCGGCGGGCAGCGGCTTCTTGGGCAGTGGGTGGGCCGGGAGAGGCTTCGTCATGAGTGTGGCAGTGGCCATCGGCGACCTCCTGGAGCGTTGGAAAAACCCTCACTGACTGGTTCCCATTCTAGTGGCCACCACTGACAAAAGCCCCTGGCCAGGGGGGATTTGGCGGTGTGGACGAGGCCCTGTGGGGCGTCCCCCTCAGGCCGTGTCGACCCTCGCCCGCAGCCGCGCCTTGTCCGGTTTGCCGACGGGGGTGAGCGGGATGGCGTCGACGAGGCGGACGGCGGCCGGGGCGTACAGCGCGCCCAGTCGCGCGGTGACGAAGGCGCGCAGGGCGGCGGGGTCCGCACGGTGGCCCGGGGCCGGCACGACCGCGGCGTGCACCTCCTCGGTCTCGTCCGGTCCGCGCACCCCGTAGACGGCGCAGTGGGCGACCGCCGGGTGGGTGTGCAGCAGGTCCTCGACCTCCGCCGGGTGGACATGGCCGCCGACGACGATGATCACGTCCTTGACCCGGTCGACGAGGTAGAGCCGGCCGTCGTCGTCCAGCGTCCCGACGTCGCCGGTGCGCAGCCAGCCGTCGCCGGGCAGCGCCCGCGCGGTCAGCTCCGGCTGTTTCCAGTAACCGGCCATCACTCCGGCCGAGCGCACATGGACCTCGCCCCGCTCGCCCGCCGGCAGGTCCCACCCGTCCGCGTCGCGGATGGCGAGCGTCACGCCGGGCAGAGCGCGGCCGACGGTGATCCGGCCGCCGGGCCCGGTGGGCCGGTGGTCCTCCGGGCGCGCCTCGGTGACCGTCATCGCCTCGGACAAGCCGTACATCCCGTACAGCACCGGACCGAAGACCTCGGCGGCCCGCAGCAGCCGGGACGGCGAGGCCGGGCAGCCGCCGTAGGTGATACGGGTGAGGGAGCTGAGGTCGGTGGCCGGGAGGGCGGGGTCGTCGAGGAGGCGGTAGAGGAGCGGGGGCAGCAGCCAGAGGTGGGTGACGCGGTCGCGGGCGACGGCGGCGAGGACGGCCGCGGGGTCGAAGGCGCGGTGCAGTACGACGGAGCCGCCGGCCGCGAGCGTGGCGTCGGCCAGGACGCCCGCGAGGTGGGCGAGCGGGGTGCAGGCGAGGAAGCGGGGCGGGTCGCCCGCGGCTTCCATGCGCTGGTTCAGGAGCATGTCGGTGTACGGGGCGTGCGCCATCCGTACGCCCTTGGGGATGCCGGTGGTGCCGCCGGTGTGCCGGATGCACCAGTCGTCCCCGGGGCGGGCGGCACCGGGCACCTCGGGCGTGGCGGGGAGCGCGGCGCAGGCGGCCAGGAGGTCGGGGCCCAGCTCGCCTGCCGCGGGCTCCGGGCCCAGGGTCATGACATCGGGGGCCGCGCCGCCGAGGTGGTGGAGCAGCGCCCGAGCGGTGTCGTGGAGGGCCGGGTCGACGAGCAGCAGGGCGGTCTCCACGCTCGCGGCGATCCGGGCCAGGGTCGCGGCGGCCATCCCGTCGTAGAGGAAGACGACGCGGGCGCCGGCCAGGTTGGCGGCGTAGCGGGCGGCCAGTACCTCGGGGCGGTTGCGGCTGAGGAGGCCGACGGTCCGGCCGCGGCCGATACCCCGCCCGGTGAGCACCGCCGCCATGCGGTGGACGGTGTCGTGCAGGGCACCGGCGGTGGTCTCCGCGCCGCCGTCGCCGGTGGTCAGCACGG
Source organism: Streptomyces sp. NPDC048612 (assembly GCF_043199295.1). Lineage (NCBI taxonomy): Bacteria > Bacillati > Actinomycetota > Actinomycetes > Kitasatosporales > Streptomycetaceae > Streptomyces > Streptomyces sp. NPDC048612. The sequence continues at coordinate 15,898 of NZ_JBICVV010000030.1, read as the reverse complement.
TCCGGGACGGGTCCCGGGCGAGGACGGCGAGCAGGGCCTCGGGGTAGCCGGCGAAGCTGGTGGGGGACGTCATGGCGGGGTAACTCCCTGTTCCGGGGCGGCAGATGACGCCCTGACGCTACGGGCCGCCGCTGATGCCCTCCACGACCAAATGCGCCATGTGGTCATGCCTCCTGCGGCATGAGGGGGCGCAGTGTCTCCTCCGCCGCGGCCAGGATCTCGGTGACCCGGAGGCCGAAGTGGACGTCACAGGCGTTCGGCAGTCCGGTTCCGGCGGCGGCGAGCAGGGCGTCGACGGCGCGGTGGTAGGCCGGTTCGGGGCCGTCCAGGCGGCGGGGCAGGGTGGTGATGCCGGCGGTGCCGCGGAGGGTGATCTCGACACCGGCGGCCGCGGCCGGGGCGGTCAGTCCGACCGTCGCCGTACTGGCCGCGCCGCTGCTGTGCCGCATCGTCAGCAGCACGGTGTCGGCCGGGCCCCGGGTGGCGGTGACCGCCTCCGCGTCCCCGAGGACGGGCAGCAGCACCGACAGCGCGTGCGGCCCGACGTCCCACAGCCCGCCCTTCGCACGGCGCCAGGGCGACTCGGCGTACGGGCTGGAGCTGTCCTCGGCGAAGACCGAGCCGAGCCAGTCGGCGTGCGCGGTGAACCAGCCGCCGGCCGCGGCCTGGGCGGCGATCCACTCCCCTTCCTGCTCCCCGAAGCGTGCGGTGAAGAAGACCACCGAGGCGACGCCCGCGCGGTCGGCGGCGTCGGCGAGCGCGCGGGCCTCGGGCACGGAGGTGGCGACCGGCTTGTCCAGGAGCAGATGCCGGCCCGCCCGGGCGGCGCGCACCGCCAGCGGGGCCTGGACGGACGGCGGCAGGGCGATCGCGACCGCGTCACAGGCCGCGAACAGCTCGTCGGGGTCGGCGTACGGGCGGGTGCCGTGGACCTGGGCCAGCGCCGCGGCGGCCTCCGCCCGGCGCCCCCAGATGCCGGTGAACTCGACGCCGGGGTGTGCGGCGAGGGCGGGGGCGTGCACCCGCCGCGCCCAGGGGCCGGTGCCGAGGAGTCCGGTGCGCAGGGTCGTCATGGGGCCAGTGTCTCCCGGGGCGCGGGGCGGGCCGCCGATTGCGCGGCCGGTGCCGTCGGGTGGTACGGGTGGGTGCCGGGCGGTACACGTCGCCGCCGCACCCCGGCTCGGTGCGGCCGCCGAAGCCCCGCACCTGAGGCCTCCGTCACATCGGAACAGCGGGAAAACAGCCCTGACCAGGCACGCAATCACAGGTGCGCAGCGAAGAAAACCTTGGAAACGCCTGGATGTCCGGCTCGGTAACCTGTGGTTCACAAACGGGCAACGGACGAGAAATGGCGCGTTGCGAAGGTGCTCCGGTACGCCCGCACCGTACCCGCACCGACCGTGAAGAGGACCCCGTGATCAAGGCCGAGTACATCTGGATCGACGGCACCCAGCCGACCGCCACGCTCCGCTCGAAGACCAAAATCCTGGCCGACGGCAGCAAGCTGCCCCGGTGGGGCTTCGACGGGTCCAGCACCAACCAGGCCGAGGGGCACGCCTCGGACCTCGTACTGGAGCCGGTGTTCAGCTGCCCCGACCCGATCCGCGGCGGCGACCACCTGCTGGTGCTGTGCGAGGTGCTGCACACCGACCTGACGCCGCACCCGTCCAACACCCGTGCGCTGCTGCGCCCGGTCGCGGAGGAGTTCGCCGGCCAGGAGCCGCTGTTCGGCATCGAGCAGGAGTACACCTTCCTCAAGGGCGACCGCCCGCTCGGCTTCCCCGAGGGCGGCGGCTACCCGGCGCCGCAGGGCGACTACTACTGCGGTGTGGGCGCCGGCGCGATCTTCGGCCGGGAGATCGTCGAGAAGCACCTGGACCTCTGCCTGGCCGCCGGCCTGGGCCTGTCCGGCATCAACGCCGAGGTCATGCCCGGCCAGTGGGAGTTCCAGGTCGGCGCGCTGGCGCCGCTGGAGGTCTCGGACCACATGTGGGTGGCCCGCTGGCTGCTGCACCGGGTCGCCGAGGACTACGGCGTCACCGCCTCGCTGGACGCCAAGCCGGCCAAGGGCGACTGGAACGGCGCGGGCGCGCACACCAACTTCTCCACCCGTGCGATGCGTGAGGGCTACGACCCGATCATCACCGCCTGCGAGGCGCTCGGCCAGGACGGCAAGCCGCTGGAGCACGTCCGCCAGTACGGCACCGGCATCGAGGACCGGCTGACCGGCGCGCACGAGACCGCCCCGTGGGACGCCTACTCCTACGGCGCCTCGGACCGCGGCGCCTCGGTGCGCATCCCCTGGCAGGTCGAGGTCGAGAAGAAGGGCTACATCGAGGACCGGCGGCCGAACGCCAACGTCGACCCGTACGTGGTCACCCGGCTGATGGTGGACACCTGCTGCACCGAGCTGGCGCGGCGCGAGCAGATCTGACACCCGCGGACGGGCGGGTGAGCGGGGCCGGGCCGGCTGGGCCCGGCCCCTCCGCATGCCGGGACGGCGCGGGCCCCGCGCGCGGCGGCCGGAGGCGGACGCGGCGGCTCCGGGCCGTTTGTCAGTGGCGGCCGGCACGCTGAAGGCATGCTTGCGATCACCGTCAAGACCGAGACCGGCCCGGCCCGTTCCCGCCCGGACGCCGGCGAACTCGCCGGGCTGCTGCGCCGGATCGGTGCCGACGACGACCATTTCGTGGTCGCCGAGCGCCACCCCGAGCAGGCGCAGGTCTACCTCCAGACCTGGCGGGACGGCGACGGGCCGTTCTCCGTGGAGTACCGCGACGGCGGGCCGGAGCGGCACTTCCGCGCACGGAGCGAGGACCCCGAGCAGGTCGTTCAGGTCTTCCTGGACTGGGCGCGCGGCGGGGAGACCTGGCGTACGGCACTCGACTGGCGGCACACGGACCTGTCCGCCACCCCCGGTCCGGCCCCGGAGACCCGGGCCGCCGCCGAGGAGCGGGCCCGGCAGGCCCTCCGCACCGGCTTCCGGACCTTCCCGCAGGTCGTGCAGGACGTCTGTGACGCCTTCGACCCGGCCGACACCCCCCTCTCGCCCGACGAGGCACGGCGGATCGTCGCGGGCCTGTGGGAGGAGCGGCTCGCCGAGCAGGAGCAGTGGCCGGAGGTGACGGACGCCGACCGGGTCGCGCGCGCCTTCGCCGCGCTGGACTCCCAGGGCCTGACCGCACGGATGTACTTCAGCTGCTGCAGCCGCTGCGCCCTGGGCGAGATAGCGGCCGAACGCGCCGACGGGGACCGGGGCTTCGCCTTCTTCCACCACCAGGACACCGAGGCGGCCGCGGAGGGCCACGGCCTGTCGCTGCGGTACGGCGCCTACGCGGCGGACGGCGAGGCCTCCGGGGCGGACCGTGCCGGGGTCGGGCGGGCGGTGGTCGCGGCGCTCTCCGCGCAGGGTCTGCCGGTGACCTGGGACGGCGACCCGGACCGGGTCATCGAGGTCGCGCCGCTGGACTGGCGCAGGCGCCTGCCGATGGGGGCCTGAGATGCCGCTCGCCGTCCCGCGGCCACTGCCCGGCGCCCTTCGGCGGGGTGCCGCACGGGCCGCCCGGCGCACCGCCGTGCCCTGGGCCGCGCCACTGTACGTCGGCGCCGTACAGCTCGGTGCGTACGCCACCGCCCGGCTGCCCGGCCCACGGCGCACGGAACTGCTGCGCGCGCACTCCACCAACGTCGCCAACCTCCGGGCCGGCCGGTGGCGGACGCTGGTCACCAGCGCGGCGTTCGTCGAACATCCGCTGCCGGTGCCGTACGGCGCGGCGCTGCTCGCCGCGCTCGGTACGGCCGAGGCGCGCTGGGGCGTCCGGCGCGCGGCGGGGGTGTTCGCGGCCGGTCACGTCGGCGCCAGCCTGCTGGTCTACGCGGGCCTGCGGGCGCGGGGGCATGGGCGCACCGCCGACGGGTCCCCGGAGAGCAGCCCCGGGGACGCGACCGCACAGGCCGTCGACGTCGGGGCCAGCTACGGCTTCAACGCCACGGTGGGCGCCCTGGCCGCGACCGTCCCGCACCGCGGCGTCCGGGCGGCGGCGACGGCCGGTCTGCTGGCGCTGGCGACCGCCCCGGTGCTGCGCCGCGGACGGACGTTCACCGACGCCGGGCATCTGGTGGCCCTGGTGCTCGGGGTGGCGATGGGAGCGGGGATGGGCGGCAGGACGGGCAAGGGCGGGACGAGCTGAGGCCGGACGTGGCCGCGGCGGGACGGGCCGGGGCGGAGCGGGCGCGAGCCGGACAGAGCACGGCAGAGCACCGCGCAGCGGATTCCGGCCGCCGCCCTCCTCCCCCATCCCCCGCCGCGCTGTCGTCAACTCCCTTGCGGGCAGCCCGAGTCGGGCCCGTCCGGCCGCCGGTCACGGCGCCGGGGCGGGCCCGGCGCGGCGGATTCCCGTCGTGTGGCGCTCCGCACCGGGGACAGATCACCGACCGTCTGGTTCAATAGGGCCATGGCCAGCCTCACCGACACCGCGACAGGTCGCAGCGACCTGGAGCCCTTCTGGCCGTCCCGGCAGGCGCACGCCTTCGACCGCCTGTGTTGCCGCGCGCACTGAGCGCGGGCCCGCACACGCCTCACCGACGCCGCTGACGGCGCCTTCTCGCCCTGCCCGCGCGCATGACGTCCCCGACGCCCCTCTGCGCGAAAGAGCTGACTCCTCATGACGAACGTCCGTACCCTGACCGCCGGTTCCGCGACCGCTCCCCTTCCCGCCGCCTCCGCCGCGCACCCCCACCGCCACCGGCTGCGCGCCGTGACACCGGAGGAGGCGGCCCTCGCGTCACCCGCCGTCCCGGCCGGAGGCGCTCCGTATCAGAGCGTCGCCACGGCCGCCGAGCTGCTGCACTCCGGCGCGACCTGGCTCCCGGCACCCCAGCACAGCCTGCCCGCGCTGCCGGGACAGCCGCCGATGGTCGGCTACCTCGTGCTGGTACCGGCCGAGCAGGCCACCCCCACCGCTCCGGAGCCGGCCGCCGGGCCCGGGGCGCCCGCGCCGGCCGGTGACGCGATCGTGGCGATCGACCCCGAACAGCGCACCGCGCACGTCCAGGGCCGTCCGCTGGACCTGACCTACCTCGAATTCGAGCTGCTGGCCCATCTGGTCACCCATCCGCACCGGGTGCACACCCGCGACCAGCTGGTGACCACGGTGTGGGGCTACGGGCACATCGGCGACGGCCGCACCGTCGACGTCCATGTCGCCCGGCTGCGCCGCAAGTTGGGCGCGGCGCACCGGTCGTCGATCGTGACGGTGCGGCGGGTCGGCTACAAGTACGTACCGAGCCTCTGAGGCCGGGTCAGACGCCCTCCTGCCGCTGCCGCAGGCCCGGCCGGGCGGGGAGCCGCTCCCCCGCCCGGCCGGGTGCCGCACCCGCAGGGGGCCCGCCCCGCGGAGCGTCCCGGTCCGCCGGGCCGCCCCACCGGTGCAGTCCTCCCACGCACACCGCCGCCACCAGCCCGACGCCGGAGAGCAGCAGCACCCCCTCGGCCGGGGAGTCGGTGAGCGCCGCACCGCCCAGGCCGCCGAGCGCCGCGCTGCACACCGCCCAGACCCCCGCGCCCACCGCGTCCAGCAGCACGAAGCGGCGCAGCGGAAAGCGCAGGCTCCCGGTGGACAGCGCGGCGACCACCCGGCCACCGGGCAGGAAGCGCCCGGCGATGATCAGCAGGGCGGCGTGCCGTTCGACCCTGGCGCGGGCCCTGAGGTGCCGGGCCCGGCCGCGTTCACCGCGCAGCAGCCGGGCGCTCGCGCGCGGGCCCGCGTACCGCCCCACCGCGTAGCCGAGACAGTCGCCCGCCAGCGCCCCGGCCGCCGCGACGCCCGCCAGCAGTGCGAGCAGCGGCGGGTCGGGGCCGATGAGCACGGCGACCAGGACCACCGTGGTCTCGCTCGGCATGAACGGCAGCAGTGCGTCGAGGGCGGACACCAGCAGGACGACCAGCCACAGCCAGGGCGATCCCAGCATGCCCTGGAGGGGCGCGGTGAGCTGGTCCAGCTGCTCAAACATGGGCCGGGGTACCCCGGGGCGGGACGTGCGGCACCGGAGCGGCCGGGCGCGGCACGCCGCCGGCCGTCGCCGTCACCGGGCGGCCGCCCAGCGCCGCCCGCGCCGCCCTGGCCGCCAGCTCCCGCCGGTCCAGGCCCGCGTCGAGCGGCGTCAGCAGGGGATGCGCGGTGACGCGTACGGTCAGGTCGCGGGCGGCGAGCACCCGGCGCAGCGAGGCCGCGAAGGTGTCCTCGCCGCAGAACGCGGCGACGGTGCTGGGGCGGCCCTGCTGGCGGTAGCCGAGGGTCACCGGGCGGACCGGCGCGCCCGCGTCGACCGCGGCCTGGAAGGTGGCCCGGCGGAAGGTGCCCGCCCCGGCCGTGCACCAGGTGGTGGCCTGCGGGAAGACCGCCACCGACCGTCCGGCGGCGAGCAGTTCGGACACCTCCCGCACGGTGTGCGGCAGCCGGCGGGGGTGGGTCCGGTCGATGAAGTGCGTGCCGGCCCGGCGGGCCAGGCCGCCGACGACCGGCCAGCCGCCGACCTCGCGCTTGGCGAGCAGGGTGACCGGTTCGACGGCGAGCAGGGCGAGGATGTCGAGCCAGGAGACGTGGTTGACGACGACGAGGGTGCCGGGGCCGTCCCCGGCGGTGAGCGAGGCCGGGCCCTCGACACGGAGGTCCAGCGCGTCGAGCAGCGCGCGGGCGTGGGTCCGCAGCCGTCCCGGCTCGGCCATCCGCGCACCGTCGGTCAGCGCCCGCCGCACGGTGCGGGCGAACGCGGCGCCGCGCCGGGCGATCCGGGCCGCCGGGACCCGCGGCAGGGCGTGGGCGGCGCAGTCCGGGGTGCAGTCGGAGTGGACGTCGAAGGGGCCGTTCACCGCTCCCCCAGGAAGTAGCGCCGGTAGCGGTCGCCGAGCCGTTCCATGTCCAGGACGACGAAGAAGTCGGCCACCTCGAACTCGGGGTCGTAAGCGGGCTCGCCGCAGATGACGGCGCCGATGCGCAGATAGCCGCGGAGCAGCGGCGGCAGCTGGGCGAGGCTCGGACGCTCGGGGGCGGGGAGCGTGGTGTGCCAGGGGTGGTGCGGGGTGACCCGCAGCCCGGGGGGCGCGGCATAGCGGGTCCGGCCCAGTTCGCGGGCGTGGACGGCGGCGGTGCCGTCGTCGGCGAGCGGGACGGAGGCGCAGCCCGCCAGGTAGCGGTGCCCGGAGAGCAGGGTGTAGCGGGCGAGGGCGGCCCACATCTGGGTCATGACGGCGCCGTTGCGGTGGCCGGGGTGCACACAGGAGCGGCCTGCCTCGATGAGCGAGGAACGCAGCTCCGCCAGCGCGCCGAGGTCGAACTCGCCGTCGGAGTACAGCCGGGGGCTGCGGCCGGGCGGCAGCAGCCGGTAGGTGCCGACCACGTCGCCGGTGGCGGTGTGGGTGACGATGAGGTGGTCGGCGAGGTCGTCCACGGCGTCGATGTCGTGGCCGGCCAGCGGGGTGTGCAGGGTCGCGCCCATCTCCTCGGCGAAGACCTGGTGGCGCAGGCGCTGTGCGGCGCGGATCTGCGCCCGGGTGTCGGCGATCTCCGCGGTGTAGCCGGGGGCGGCGGGGGCGGGGGCCGGTGCGGGGGTGGTCGCGGGGTGGGGGACGGCGGCGGACGCGGTCGTTGCCATGCTCATGAGAGCCCTCCTTGGGGAGTGGGGAGGCTGGGTGAGTCGGCGGGGCGGTGGAGACGGCGGGGGCCGGTGGGGCACGGGGCGGTGTGCCGCCCCGGGGTGCTGCCGGGTCTGCCCCGGCCGGGGACGCACCCCATGACCTGGCCCTTCTCTACGCGGCAGACTGTTCCCGGGCCCGGCGGCCGGGCGCGTGAAGCCCAGGGAGCGAACGGATGAGGGCCCGCGGAACACTGGTCGCCGTGGTCCGGGGCGGGGTTGGCACCGGCCCGGACCGCGGGGACGGCGCCGGCCGGGACGAGCGCCCCTTCCCGCCTGCGTGCTCACCCGCCGGCCCCGGGCACCCGGCGGGTCCCGGCGGGTCCGGCCTACTTGGAGCGCGGCGGGCCGACCGTTAGCGTGCCCCCCGCACGGGACCGTTGTGAGCACCGAGCCAGGGGGCACACGTGAACCGACCGTCACGACGCACACTGCTGGGAACCGCCGGAGCTCTCGGCGCCGGAGCGGCGTTCGGCGGGGCCGCCCCCGCCGCCTCCGCCGCTCCGGCCCCCTCCGCCGGGACGCCGCCCGCCCGGGACCGGGAGCGGGCACCCGAGGACGCCACCGCACCGGCACGGGCCGCGCTGGCCCGGCTCCTGCCCCGGCACGCCGACCAGTTCACGCTGGAGCCGCTCGCCCGGGACGGCGCCCGGGACCGCTTCCGGATCGAGGGCCGTACGGGCCGCGTCACGGTCTCCGGGACCACCCCCGCGGTGCTGCTGACCGGCGTCAACTGGTATCTGAAGTACACCTGCCGGGTCCATCTGTCCTGGGCCGGCGACCAGGTGGCGCTGCCCGCCCGGCTGCCCGCCCCGGCCTCCCCCGTCGAACGGGAGACCGCGCTGCCGCACCGGTTCGCGCTCAACGACACCCACGACGGCTACACCGCCCCGTACGCGGACTGGCCGCGCTGGGAGCGGCTGATCGACGCGCTGGCGCTGCGCGGGGTGAACGAGGTGCTGGTCACCCCGGGCACCGAGGCCGTCTACCACCGGCTGCTGACCGGCTTCGGCTACTCCGACACCGAGGCCCGCGGCTGGCTCCCGGCACCCTCGCACCAGCCGTGGTGGCTGCTCCAGAACATGAGCGGCTACGGCGGCCCCACCAGCGCCGCGCTGATCGCCAAGCGCGCCGAGCTGGGCCGCCGGATCACCGGCCGGCTGCGCGAACTGGGCATGCACCCGGTGCTCCCCGGCTACTTCGGCACCGTCCCCGACGGTTTCGCCGCCCGCAACCCCGGGGCCAGAACCGTCCCCCAGGGCACCTGGTCGGGCCTCAGACGCCCCGACTGGCTCGATCCGCGCACCGAGGCCTTCACCGCCGTCGCCGCCGCCTTCTACCGCCACCAGGAACAACTCCTCGGTCCCGCCGACCACTTCAAGATGGATCTGCTGCACGAGGGCGGCGACCCCGGGGACGTGCCGGTGCCGGATGCCGCCCGCGCCGTCGAGAAGGCGCTGCGCACCGCCCGCCCCGGCGCGACCTGGGTGATCCTGGGCTGGCAGGACAACCCGCGGCGCGAGCTGCTGGACGCCGTCGACCATGACCGGATGCTGATCGTGGACGGCCTCAGCGACCTGGACACGGTCACCGACCGGGAACGGGACTGGGGCGGGGTGCCGTACGCCTTCGGCTCGATCCCCAACTTCGGCGGCCGCACCACCCTCGGCGCCAAGACCCACATCTGGGCCGAGCGCTTCACGGCCTGGCGCGACAAGCCGGGCAGCCGGCTCGTCGGGACCGCGTACATGCCGGAGGCCGCCGAGCGCGACCCGGCCGCCTTCGAGCTGTTCGGCGAACTCGCCTGGCGGGAGCGCCCGGTGGACCGCGCCGCGTGGTTCGACGGCTACGCCGACCTGCGCTACGGCGCCCGCGACGACCACGCCCGCGCCGCGTTCGCCGCGCTGCGCACCAGCACGTACGAGATCTCCAGCAGGGACGGCCGCCCGCACGACTCGGTCTTCGCCGCCCGCCCGAACCTCGCCGCCCGCTCCGGCACCGTCTACGCCACCCACACGCCCGCCTTCGACCCGGCGGCCTTCGACACCGCGTTCGCCGCGCTGCTCGCGGTCCGCCCCGCGCTGCGCGACAGCGACGCCTACCGCCACGACCTGACGGACGCCGCCCGGCAGGCGCTGGCCAACCGGTCCTGGCAGCTGATAGGGCAGCTCCAGGACGCCTACCGGCGCAAGGACAGGGACACCTTCCGGGCGCTGTCCGGCCTCTGGCTGCGGCTGATGCGGCTCAGCGAGGAGGTCACCGGCGCCCACCGGCAGTTCCTGCTGGGGCCCTGGCTGGCGGACGCCCGCGCCATGGCGACCGGCGCCGAGGAGGAGGCGCGGCTGGAGCACAGCGCACGGGCCCTGATCACCACCTGGGCGGACCGGGCCACCGCGGACGGCGGCTCGCTCGCCAACTACGCCAACCGCGACTGGCACGGCCTGATCGGCGAGGTCCATCTCCCGCAGTGGCAGGCCTACCTGGACGACCTCGCGGACGCCCTGGCCGCGGACCGGCCGCCGAAGACCTTCGACTGGTACGCCACCGAAGAGCCCTGGACCCGCGCCCGCACCAGCCATCCGCTGCGCCCCACGACCGACGCCCACCGCACCGCACGGCGGGTCCACGACACCCTCGCCACAGCTCCCTACCAGGGCACGCTCACGGTCACCGCCGACCCGCCCGCGCTGCCGCCGGGCGGCCGGGCCACGGTCACCGCGGCGCTGCGCAACGTCAACGGGCTGCGCGCGACCGGCCGGGTGGACTTCGCGCTGTCCGGTGTCGGGGCGACCGCGTCGGGCCCGGTGTCGCTGCCGTCGGTCCCGCCCGGCGGCACCGGCCGCGCCCGGTGGCGGGTCACCGCCCCGCCCGGCCCCCTGGAGACCCCGCTGCGCCCGCTCCCCTACGACCTCACCGTCGACTACGGCCCGCAGGGCGCGCCGCGGGTCCGTACGGCCCGGCACGGCACCCTCTTCGTCGCGGGCCCGCTGGACCGGGAGCTGCGGACGGTCACCACCAATGCGGCGGTTTTCGGCCAGTTGGACGACCGGTTCGCGATTCACGGCGGGGGTGCTGACCTGTGGAAGGCCACCGCCGAGTTCGGCGCGGTCTACCGCCCGGAGGCCCTGGCCGCCGGCGGCGCGGTCACCGTCGAGGTGACCGCCCAGGACCCGACCGGGCCCTGGGCCCGCGCCGGCCTCATCGTCCGCAACCGCCTCACCACCGCCGCCCCCGGCTCCCCGGACACCCTCGGCTTCCTCAACCTGTCGGTGACACCGGCCAACGGCGTGGTGCTGTCCTACGACGCCAACGGCGACGGCACCCTGGACACCTACCGGCGGCTCACCGGCATCACCGCCCCGGTACTGCTGCGGCTGACCCGCGGCAGGGACAGCGGCAACTCCGGTACCTACACCGGCGCCTGCTCCACCGACGGCGGTACGGCCTGGCGCGACATCGCCACCGTCACCGTGCCCGGAGCGGCCGCCCGGCAGGACACCGGGCTGCACCAGTCGGCCGCCAACTCGGCGACCGGGGACGGCGGGACGGCCGCTTTCCGCCGCTGGAAGCTCGCCTGAGCGCCGCGTACGCTGACCCGGGAACGGACCACGAGCGAGGGGATCACGGTATGAGTGCCGCAGCTGAGAAGGAGTGGCTCTACGCCCTCGACATCTCCGACGCCACCTGGCAGCGCGCGCCCGGCGAGTCCGAGGAGGCGGTGGAGATCGCCTTCCTGGAGCGGGGCGCGGTGGCCATGCGCAACTCCACGGACCCCGATGTGGTCCTGCGCTACACCGAGGCGGAGTGGCGGGCCTTCGTCCTCGGCGCCAGGGACGGCGAGTTCGACCTCCAGGGCTGAGACCGCCCCCGTCACCGGCCCTCCCGGCGCCCCTCGGGCCGCCTGGAGGGCCGGTGACCATCACAGGATTCACTCGTTTCACCGAACGTGAAGCAGCAGCAGAGTCAGCAGCAGGCGACACCCCGGCGTCCCGGCCACGGCTCCCCCGGCGGCCTGGAGGAGTTCGGCGACGTCATCGACGTCGAGCAGGCCGAGGCGGCGCTGGTGGAGCACTACCCCCGGCTGGTCCGGCTGGCGTATCTGGTGCTGCCGCCGGGCCGGGGCCGCGGCCGGGGCCGCCGGGTGCTGGCCGCCCACGGGGTGGTGCAGCGGACCCTGCCGCGGCAGCGTAGTTCCACCCGCGGAGCCGGCCTGCCCGCCCCGCGCACCGGCGCGGACGCGGCGATCGACCCCGGCTACGCCTTCGTCCGGCTGCGGGTGCTGCGGGCCGCCCTGGCCGGCGGGCGGACCCGCCGCTGGCTCCCACTGCCGCCGCTGCTCCCCCAGGTATGGGGCCTGCGGCTGTACCCGCGCTCCGGCAGCGCCGATGAACTGGCCCTGGACCAGGCGCTGTCCGAGCTCTCCGGGCCGGGCCGGGCGGCCTTCGTCCTGCGCGATCTGGAGCGGCTGAGCGCACCGGAGACCCGCCGGGTGCTGGAGGCCGCCGGGGTGGAACACCCCCGGGAGGCGCTGGACGAGGCGGAGCGGGCCGCGACCCCGGCCGGCAGCCGGGACCGGTCGCTCCTGGAGTCGACGGAGTTCGACCCCTGTGCGCTGCAGGCCAGGCCCACCGACCTGATCCGGCGGCGGCAGCACGGCCGGGCGGTGCTGGCGGCGGGCGCGGCCGTGCTGGTGTGCGGGGCGCTGCTGGGGCTGCCGGGCGAGGGCTGGGGCCCGGACGGGGCCGCCGCCCCGCCGTACGCGCAGAACGCCGCCGCCGAGGCGGCGCTCGACCCGGGCAAGCTGACGGTGACCCCCGCGGCCGCCTGGAAGAAGGCCGCGCGCCAGGACTTCACGGCCTGGCCCGCGCGCGGCGACCGCATCCACGACCGGGCGCTGCTGCGGCGGGCGCTGGCCGTATGGGCCAGGCCCGGGGCCGGGGTGCAGGTCTCGGCGACCCCCGGCACCCCGGCCGGCCCGGCGTCCGGCCCGGCCCAGCTGCTGTTCGCGGGCGTGGTGGACCACGCCGTGGTGGTGCTTCTGCACGACGGGCTGCGGGTGGTGCGCTACGCGGAGGCCGCGGACGGCGAGGGCCGGAGCGACGGCACGGGCGCGGCGCTGGACTTCGCGCGCACCGACGGCGCGGAGGCGGGCTCCGCGGCCGCGGTGGTGGTGAGCCGTACGCAGGGCAATATCCGCTATCTGACCGCTCCGTGGGTGAAGTCGGCGCGGCTGGCCGATCTGGTCAAGCCGGAGGCGGTGGCCCAGCCGGTGGCGGTCGGGGCGGGCGGGGTGACCGACCCGGTGCCCACGGCGCGGTCCTCCGCGACCTGCACGACCTGGCCCGCGCTGCGGATGGGCCGCCCGCTGCTGACCGATCTCGGGGAGCTGGTCCCGGCCCGGCTGACGTACGGCGCCCCGCGCAAGCCGGGCGAGGTGACCTCCCCGAAGGCCCGGACGGCGTGGGCGCGTACGGCCTGCCAGCTGGCCGCGGTGCGCGGCCAGGGGGTCCGTACGGTCAACGCCTGGGAGTTCGCCCGCCAGCCGCTGCCCGGGGGCGCGGGCAGCGCGGCCTGGCTGTGCACCCGCGCCGAGACCTGGCGGGGGCCGGGCAGCCGGACGATGGCGCAGATCCAGACGCCCGCCCCGAGCGGCCGGCCGAACGAGCCGGGCACGGTCGCGGCCCGCGCCGAGGGCGGCACGGCCTGCGGACCGCGGGCGCCGCGGGCGCTGGCGGGGGTGCTGTGGAAGGCCGCCGACAAGCGGTGGTGGCTGCTGGCGGCGGGCAGCGGCCAGGTCGCCTCGGTCACGGCGTCCGGCGGGGTCTCCGGTCAGGTGACCGGGCGGCTGCTGGCGGTCCCGGCGAAGGCGGGCGACCGCGCGGAGCTGGCCGGACGGCTGGCGAACGGCCGCCGGATCGAGGCGCTCGGCTAGGACGACAGGTCCTAGGACGGGCCGCTCAGGGGAGGACGCGTTCGGCGCGGCGCGGTGAGGGCCGGGCCGCCACGGCCCGCTCGTCGGCGGCGGCCAGCCAGAAGTACAGCGGCGGCAGGGCGAGTTCGACGACCGTCAGGGCGGTCTGGAACCACTGGGGTGAGCCGTGCACGGCCATCGACAGCAGCCGGCCGAGGCCGCCGAGCAGGAAGATCCCGGCCAGCCACCGCACCGCCCGCGCCGGAATGGGCCTCTGCCGCGCCGCCCAGATCCAGGCGAGGCCGTAGCCGAGGAAGACCGCCCCGTAGAACCGCTCCCGGCTGTCGACGGTGGCACCCGCCGCGGCCTCCCCCGGCACCGAGTCGATGCCGAGCGCGAAGTGGAGGACGCCGATCACCGCGCAGGCGGTCCCCATCGCCAGCGCAAGCCACTTGAGAAGTCCGGCCATGCCCCGGCCACCCTTTCCCCGTTGACAGATGCCGCTGGTAGACACCTGTCTACTCAGGGCGAACGTACGGGCGATAGTAGACAGGTGTCAAGTAACCTCGGAGCCATGCCCCCACGCCGCAGACTCGCCCCCACCGAGCGCCGCAGCCAGCTGCTCGACACCGGAGCCCGGCTCTTCGCGGCGAAGCCGTACGACGAGGTGTTCATGGAGGAGGTCGCCGAACGGGCCGGCGTCTCCCGCGCCCTCCTGTACCGCCACTTCCCGAACAAGCGCGACCTGTTCGCCGCCGTCTACCAGCAGGCCGCCGACCGGCTGCTGACCCGTACGGAACTCGATCCGGCCCGCCCCGTACCCGAGCAGCTGCGCGCCGGACTCGACGCGCACATCGACTACTTCGCCGCGAACCGGCACACCGTGCTCGCGGCGAACCGGGTGCTGGCCGGCGACCCGGTGATCCAGACCGTCATCACCGGCGAACTGACGGAGCTGCGACGGCGGCTGCTGGACTCCACCGGGCTCGGCGACGGCCCCGGGGACATGGTGCCGGCGGCGCTGATGAGCTGGCTGGTGTTCGTGCGCGCACTGTGCGTGGAGTGGCTGACCCACCAGGCCTTCAGCCGCACCGAATTGCGGGAGATGTGCGTGGGCGCGCTGCTGGGAACGCTGCGCCCGGTGATGGACCTCGACCACGCCCTGACGGCCGGCGGCGAGGCGCACCCCGCGGCCCCCTGGACCGCGCCCTGAGCCTTCCCCGCCCAAGGGGTACCGGCATTCCCTTGGGCGGCCCCTTGGAGATGGACCGCACCGCACCGGCCGCACGGTCACCGTCCCCGCCGACACCAGTGCGCTGCGGGCGATCCGCGACCAGGCACTGCCCGATCCGTCTGTGTCTCCCGCGCACGCGGTGGACGACTTGTGCTCGATCTGTGATGAAAGCGCCGATTCCGCGCCGCGCCCCAGGTCGTTAGGGTGGCCGCATGACCACCGGGACGCGCCGCAGGATGGGCGTCGAGGAGCGGCGTGAGCAGCTGATCTCTGTCGCACTCGACCTCTTCGGCCGGCGTTCCCCGGAGGACGTGTCGATCGACGAGGTCGCCGAGGCGGCCGGTATCTCCCGGCCGCTGGTCTACCACTACTTCCCGGGCAAGCAGCAGCTGTACGAGGCCGCGCTGCGACGGGCCGCCGAGGAACTCACGGCCCGCTTCGTCGAACCCCACGAAGGCCCGCTCGGCGCCCGGCTGTTGCGCGTCATGGAGCGCTTCTTCGACTTCGTGGCCGAGCACGGCCCCGGCTTCTCGGCACTGATGCGCGGCGGCCCCGCGATCGGCTCCGCCCACACCGGCGCGATGATCGACGGCGTCCGCCAGGCCGCCTACGAACAGATCCTGGCCCACCTCGGCATCCCCGACCCCGCCCCCCGCCTGCAGTTGGTCATCCGCTCCTGGGTCTCCCTCGCCGAGACCACCGCCCTCCTCTGGCTGGACGGCCACCACGTGCCACGCGCCGAACTGGAACGCCAGCTGGTCCACGATTTCGCTGCGCTGGCGGCGGTGAGTGCGGCGTACGACGCGCGGATGGCGGACGTGGTCCGCCGCATTCTCGCGGATGAGCCGGCGGACGGGATGTTCGCGGATCTCGTCGTTCGCCTGGGGCGGATCGTTTAGCCTCCCACGTTTCGGCTGCGCTTTGCTTTCGGCCCACGTTGTTGTCTTTCCCGCCGTGGTGGTTTCTCGCCGTTGCGCCTGCGGCGGGCGGGTGGGTGTCGGGTGCGGTGACGGGCCTCCGGGGCAGGGTTTCCGGACTGCTTCGCTTTACGTCCGGAAACC
>NZ_JBICVV010000029.1:0-92859 GCF_043199295.1 Streptomyces sp. NPDC048612 | reverse complement strand
TGGAACATGATCTGGGTGCCGCCCAGCTCCACGGTCTCCGCGCAGCGGCGCAGGATGTCGTCGAGGTCGCGGGTCCAGCCCTTGGCGGTGTCCTTGGGCGCGGCGTAGAAGGCACAGAACCGGCAGGCCGTCACGCACACGTTGGTGTAGTTGATGTTGCGCTCGATGATGTACGTCGCGATGTGCTCGGTGCCGGCGTAGCGGCGGCGGCGCGCGGCGTCGGCGGCCTTGCCCAGCGCGTGCAGCGGAGCCGAGCGGTACAGGTCGAGCGCTTCCTCCGGCGTGATGCGGCCGCCCTGCGCGGCGCGGTCGAGTACGGACTGGAGGTCGGCGTTCTCGGTCACCGGGGCGTCCCTTTCGCAGGCGGGCATCACGAACTGAACCAGCCTACGTCAGGGGTACGACAGCCCCGCTGTCGGCCGGACCGGCGCCCGGCCGGCGGGCCGCACCGCCCGGTCCGGCCGGGCCGCGCGCCCGCTCACTGCCGGGCGGCCGCCGCCTCCAGCAGCTCCACCGTCACATCCCCCGGGAACCCGGTCGTCGGCCCGACCCGCCGGGCGAACTCCTCGACGCCCCGCAGCTGCGCGGCCCCGAAACGGAAGTCCAGCGTGGTGAAGTACCGCTCCAGGACCGGCTCGTCGAAGGTCTCCCAGCGGGCCGCCTGCTCGGCGACCTTGGCGACCTCCTCCAGCGACACGTCACGCGAGGCGAGAAACGCCTCGTGCACCTTCTGCACCACGAGCGGCTCGCGCTCCAGGTACTCGCGCCGGGTCGCCCAGACGGCGAAGACGAACGGCAGCCCCGTCCAGTCCTTCCACATCTGGCCGAGGTCGTGCACCTCCAGCCCCAGCCGGGGCCCGTCGTGCAGATTGGCGCGCAGCGCGGCATCGCCGATCAGCACCGCCGCGTCCGCCTCCTGCATCATCAGACCGAGGTCCGGCGGGCAGGTGTAGTAGTCGGGCCGCACCCCGACCTTCTCGGCCAGCAGCAGCTGGGCCAGCCGTACGGACGTCCGCGAGGTCGAGCCGAGCGCGACCCGGGCACCGTCGAGCTGGTCCAGCGGCTTCTGCGAGACGATCACGCACGACATGACCGGGCCGTCGCAGCCGACGGCGAGGTCGGGGAAGGCGACGAGGTCGTCCGCGGCGCGCAGGAATTCGACGAGGGTGATCGGCGCGATGTCGAGTTCCCCGCGGACCAGCTGCTCGCTGAGCTTCTCCGGCGTGTCCTTGGTGAGGTCCAGATCGAGCAGGGTGCCCGTACGGGCGAGGCCCCAGTAAAGGGGCAGGCAGTTCAGGAACTGGATGTGGCCCA
Organism: Streptomyces sp. NPDC048612; assembly: GCF_043199295.1. NCBI lineage: Bacteria > Bacillati > Actinomycetota > Actinomycetes > Kitasatosporales > Streptomycetaceae > Streptomyces > Streptomyces sp. NPDC048612. Next base: position 91,545 of record NZ_JBICVV010000029.1, on the reverse strand, counting down.
CTCGCGGCCGGCTGCGACGGCGGCCGGCGCCGGCTCCCGCGGGTGCGTCTCCGAAGGTTGAATTGTCCACATGCGGAGGCTAGACCTGTCTCCCTTGGGCCGACGCGGCGGGGCAGGGTATGGACGTTAGTGCGGTCGGTTAAACGTGATCTTTGGCTCTTCCGCCTCAGGAGCAGCACATGCTACGCTCAGCGCAAGTTGCAGTTTGGTTTCCCTTGCAGTACAGAGCCTGCGGAGCATGTGACCCCGCAGGCTCTTGTAGTTTCAGACTTCTTTGCAGGTTCTGGAGCAGGGCAACCCTTTGGCCCAAGGAGGGCTTATGGCTACCGGAACCGTCAAGTGGTTCAACGCTGAAAAGGGCTTCGGCTTCATCGCCCAGGACGGCGGCGGCCCGGATGTCTTCGTCCACTACTCGGCGATCAACGCCTCTGGCTTCCGCTCCCTGGAGGAGAACCAGCAGGTGAACTTCGACGTCACGCAGGGCCCGAAGGGTCCGCAGGCGGAGAACGTCACGCCGGTCTAAGTTGCCCGGCCCGGAATTTCTTCCAGGTCGCCCCTAAGCAGTACCCAAGGAGCCCCGCTCCGCCACTCCGGTGGCGAGCGGGGCTCCTGCCTTTTTCCGCCGCCGCCACGGCCCCGAATGCCATCCCCGTGAATTCTCACCATCCGGCCCATGACACACCCGAATGCCGCACCTCATTGAGAATTCCCCGGCCAATGCCCGCCGGTTCTGCGGGCCGCCTTGCCGGGGGCGATGAGGGTCCGAACGGGGCAAAGGGAAATCCGGACAGGTGTGCCCCCGCCGGCGCCCGGCGCACCGCCGGAGAGACGCCGGGCGGGCCGGTTTCGCTCCCCTACCGGTCGGGGAGCCACCCGAGCTGCACCAGAGGTGTGCCGCGCTTGCGGGACACGAAGTGGGCCCGGCCCGGCGGCAGCGGGTGGGGGCGGGTGGTGCCCAGGATGTCGCCTTCGTGGGGGTCGCCCGAGAGGATCAGGCCTTGGGCCCCGAGTTCCTTGATGCGCTGCAGGAAGGGCTCGAAGAGGGCGCGGGACACGCCGGCCGTCGTGCGGGCGATGAGGAAGTGGACACCGACGTCACGGGCGAAGGCGAGGTGGTCGGTGAGGACGGCGAGGGGGTTGCCTGTGGACGAGGTGACGAGGTCGTAGTCGTCGATCAGGACGAAGAAGCGGGGGCCGGTCCACCAGCTGCGGTCACGGAGCTGCTGGGGGGTGACGCCGGAGTCCGGCCGGCGGCGTTCCATGAGGCCGGCGAGGGCCGTCATGTGGACGGTGAGCGCCGAGTCGGTGGGGGCGTATTCCAGGAGGTGGTCAGGGGACACCGCACCGAGCAGGGTGCGCCGGTAGTCGCCGACGACGATCTTGGCCTCATCGGGGGTGTACCGCTCGGAGATCTTCTGGGCGAGGTGACGCAGGGCCGCGGTCTTGCCGGACTCGCTCTCGCCGAAGACGAGCAGGAAGGGATCGGTTTCGAAGTCGATGCAGACCGGTTCGAGCCGGGTCTCGTCGATGCCGAGGGCCACGCCCCGGTCGGGGTGGGCGGAGCCCCGGGGAAGGTCGCCGGACGGCACCTTCCGGGGCAGGAGACGGACCGGAGGGGCGGAGGGGCCCTGCCAGGCCTCGCCGACGGAGCGTACGAAGCCGGCGGTGGCGTCGGCGAGTTCGACGGCCGCGCTGCCCGCGTCCGCGCGCGGGAGGGCCGTCATGAAGTGGAGTTTGGCGGGCGTCTGACCGCGGCCCGGGATGCCAGGGGGGACATTGGCGGCGGCCTTGCGGTCGAACTCCGAGTCGAAGGGGTCGGCGAGCCGGAGTTCGAGACGGCCGAGAAGCTGGTCCTTGAGGGCGGCTCGTACCTCCATGTGCCGGGAGGCGGTGAGGACGACGTGGATGCCGAAACCGAGGCCGCGGGAGGCGAGGTCGGTGACGACCGGTTCGAGCATCTCGTACTCGTCCTTGAAGGGGCCCCAGCCGTCGATGAGGAGGAAGACGTCTCCCCAGGGCTGGTCGGGGATTCTGTCCTCGGCACGGCGTCGGCGGTAGGTGTCGATGGTGTCGATGGCGTGGGCGCGGAAGAGCTCCTCCCGCTGGGCGAGGATGCCCGCCACCTCCGCGACGGTGCGGCGGACGCGTTCGGGGTCGAGGCGGGAGGCCACGGAGCCGACGTGCGGAAGGTCTCCCATCGAACTCAAGGCGCCGCCGCCGAAGTCGAGTCCGTAGAACTGGACCTCCCTGGCGGTGTGGGTGAGGGCGAACGAGCCGATGAGGCTGCGCAGGAGGGTGGACTTACCGGACCGGGGACCGCCGATGACCAGGAGATGGCCGGTGGCTCCGGAGAAATCGTGGAGGAGGATGTCGCGGCGCTGTTCGAACGGTTTGTCGACCAGGCCGAGGGGGACGGTCAGGGTGCCGGTGCCGCGGTAGGACGCGGCGTGGAGGCCGCGTTCGGACGTGGTGGTCAGGGCGGGGAGCAGCTGATCGAGCGCCGGGGCCTTGTCCAGGGGCGGGAGCCAGACCTGGTGGGCGGCCGGGCCCTGGCCCTCCAGCCGGCCGACGGTCACATCCAGGACCGTGTCGGCGAGGGCGTCCTCGGGCGCCGGGCGGGGGACGGCGGGCGGGGCGCCGTCCGGGTCCGCCGCGATCTCGACGAGCGGGACGTGCGGGGCCCGGAAGAGCGCGGCCTGCCTCTGGACCGGCCGCATGCCTTCGTCCGCACGGTCGCCGGCCGCGCGGTATGCCCCGGACACGTAGGCGGCCTTGAAGCGGGTCATCTCGTCGGTGCCGGACTTGAGATAGCCCGAGCCGGGGACGGAGGGAAGGTGGTAGGCGTCGGGGACACCGAGGGCGACCCGGGATTCGGCGCCGGAGAAGGTGCGCAGGCCGATGCGGTACGACAGGTAGGTGTCCAGGCCGCGCAGCCGGCCTTCCTCCAGGCGCTGGGAGGCCAGCAGGAGATGGACGCCCAGCGAGCGGCCGATGCGGCCGATCTGGATGAACATCTCGATGAAGTCGGGCTTCGCGCTCAGCAGTTCGCTGAACTCGTCGATCACGATGACGAGGGCGGGCAGCGGGTCGAGGGCGTGTCCGGCGGCGCGGGCCCTTTCGTAGTCGTGGATGTTGGCCATGTTGCCGGCCGTGCGCAACAGTTCCTGACGCCGCTGGAGTTCGCCGCGGAGGGAGTCGCCCATGCGGTCGACCAGCGAGAGGTCGTCGGCGAGGTTGGTGATGACGGCGGCGACATGCGGGAGAGCGGACATCCCGGCGAAGGTGGCGCCGCCCTTGAAGTCCGCCAGCACGAAGTTCAGCGTCTCGGAGGAGTGGGTGACGGAGAGGCCGAGGACGAGCGTGCGCAGGAGTTCGGACTTGCCGGAGCCGGTGGCACCGACGCACAGGCCGTGGGGGCCCATGCCGTTCTGCGCGGCCTCCTTGAGGTCGAGCATGACCGGCTGGCCGGCTTCGTCGACGCCGATGGGGACCCGGAGCCGTTCGGCCTGGGAACGGGGACGCCAGGTGCGGGCCGTGTCGACCGAGGCGGGGTCGCCCAGATCGAGAAGATCGGTGAAGTCGAGATTGGCGAGCAGCGGCTCGTCGTCGTCACCGCCCTCGATGCGCAAGGGCGCGAGCTGACGGGCGAGGGTGTCGGCGCGCTCCGGCGAGAGCGTGTCCGGAGTGCCCTCGTAAAGGGAGACGGCGGATTCCAGACGGAGGCGCCCGGGGCCGACGTGGACGGACAGACCGCCGCGGGGTTCGTCGAGTTCGCCAGGGACGACCTCGACGATGGTGACGCCCTGCAGGCCTTCGGCAGCGGCGAACGCGGAGTCCGGGGGGACCATGCCGCCGTCCAGGACGACCACGAGGTGCGGCCGGTCGAGGAGGGGCGGGGCCTCGCGGCTGAAGCGCGGGCGGTCGGCCAGCTGGTCGCCCAGCAGGGATTCGAGTTCGGCGAGGTCATCACCGAAGAGGCGGGTGGTCCCGGCGCCGTCCGTGGAGCCGGGCAGCTGGGCGTGCGGCAGCCACTTCATCCACTCCCACCGGGCGATCGCCCCGGGGGCCGCCACCACGGCGACCATGAGGTCCTGCGGTGCGTGCAGCGTGACCAGCTGGCCGATCAGTGCGCGGGCGGCGCCGTGGGCGGACTCCGGTTCGCCGGACACGGTCAGGTGGTAGAAGGCGCGCATCGAGACCGCGACCGGCATCTGGCCCAGCGAGGCATGGGTGGTGAGGAAGCGCTGCATGGCACCCGCGGTGAGCGGTTCGAGCTCGTCGACGGGGGCCGTGTCGGGGGCGATGAGCGGGGTGGCGAGCCGCTGGGTCCCCAGGCCGATGCGGGCCTGCCCGAAGTCGGCGTCGCCGGCCCGTCGTTCCCAGACGCGGCTGCCCTCGGCGACCACCGCCCACAGTTGGTCGGGGGCGGGATGGAGGTAGTGCTGGGCATTGCGCTGCGAGGCCGCCGTACGACGGATGCGGCGCCGGGTCTGCGCCAGGTACTTGAGGTAGTCACGGCGACTTTGCGCCATCTCTCCCTGGGTGCCCCGGCGGTACCGGACGACCTGCGCGATCACCATGCCGAGCGTCGAGGCGAGCATCAGCGCGCCCATGATGCGCATGAAGCCGGGCAGCCCCGGCATGAAGAAGAACACCACCGACGAGCCCATGCCGATCATCGGCAGGAGCTGCATCACCACGCCCTCCTGCTGGCCGCGCGGGAGTTCCGGCGGCGCTTCGAGGCATAACTCGTTGGTGGGGACCACGGGCGGCAGCGCCCGCGGCGGACGCTTGACGACGATCTGGCTCACCGCGCACCCATCCCTCGACACGGAAGGGAATCTCCGTACCGCTCACCCCCCTGGCGACGGCGCCTTCCGCATCGGACGATCGTACTGCCGACTAATGTGGCCGACGCGAAAGATCACGCATCGCGGCCGGCCGCAACGCGGGCCCAAGTGGCGCAGCAGGGGGAAGAGTTGGGAACAGGCGTGGGGACCGGCTTCCGCAGGGTCGCAGTGGTCGCACCGGACAGCCGCGTCGATGTGGCGCTGCCCGAGAACATCCCGGTCTCCGACATCTACCCGGAGATTCTGCGGCTGACCCGGCAGACCCAGCCCACCGACGCACCCACCGGCTACTACCTCTACCGGGGTGACGGCAGCGCGCTGGACAGTTCCCGCTCACTCGCCGACCAGCGCGTCGTCGACGGAGAGATGCTGCATCTGCGGCCCTTCGCCCGGTCCCTGCCCCCGGCCGTGTTCGACGATGTCTCCGATGCGGTGGCCTCCGCCGTCGCCCGGGACCGGCGCCTGTGGAACGACGGCATGCTGCGGGCCGCCGGCCTGGTCGCGGTGGGTGCGCTGCTGGCCCTCCTCGGGTTCGTGCTGTGGTGCGCCGACCCCTTACGCCATGACATGCACAGCCTGCCCGGCATCATCGCGGCCACCGCCGGCCTGCTGGTCGCGGCGCTCGCCGCCGTACGGGCCCGCGTCTACCGGGATCAGCCGTCGGCCGTCGCGCTGGGCCTGGGAGCGTTACCGATCGTGTGGTGCGCCGGATCGGGAGCGGTCGGCCCCGATCTCGGCCAGGGCGCCGGGCGGCTGCAGTTCCTGCTGGGCTGCGTCGCGGCGCTCGTGGTCTCCGTGGCGCTCCTCGCCCTGTCCCCGGAGGGCGACGCCCCGTTCATCGCGGCCGCGTTCGTGGCCGCCGCGGGCACCGTTTCGGCCTTCCTCGCCATCGTGACCGAGGCCTCGGCCGCTCAGACCGCGGCCGTGTGCGTACCGGTGGCGATCGGGCTGACGGCCTTCCTGCCCGGCCTCGCCACCCGCCTGGCCCGGCTGCCCATCGGCTATGTGACACCGCGCAGCCTCGCCGAGCGGGAGGCGGCCGCCGAGCCGGGGGGCGCCCGGCCCGCCGAGGGCGGCCTCGTCGACCCGGTGGACACGGCGGGCATCGCCGCCATGGCGCGACGCGGTCATGAACTCCTGCTGGGCCTCCTGGGCGGTTGCTGCGCGGTGCTCGTCGGCGCCTCGGCCGTCCTCGGCCTGTCGGAGTCGCAATGGGGCCGGCTGCTCACCCTCGCCGCCGGTCTGGCCACCCTGCTGCGGGCCCGGCTCTTTCGCTACACCGCGCAGGTCTCCTGCCTGATCGTCGCGGGATTCGCCGCCCTGGCGCTGCTCGTCCTGGGCCTGGCCGTCCATCCGCCGGCCGGCGCGCTCACGGACCTCGTGGCGGGCGACCGCGCACCGCTCGACATCCGCACCGTCTGGCTGGTGCTGGCGCTCGCCGGTGGCGTGGCCCTGCTGACCCTCGTCGCGCTGACCGTCCCGAAGCGGGGGCTCACACCGTTCTGGGGACGGGCCGTCGATCTCGCTGACGCGTTGCTCCTGTTGTCCTTGATGCCGCTGTGCCTGGCAGTGCTGGACCTCTACGGCCGGGCGCGCAGCATGACCGGTGGATGACGCGGAGACATCGCACGGCCGGCCGGGGCCGGACGACATGACGCCCGGCACTCGGACAACGGTCTCAGGGGGAACTCAGCACCATGGCATCACGGCGGGACGAGCTCAACGGCTACACCTTCGCCAAGAAGCGACTCGTGGCCGCCTTCCTGCAGCCCTCCCCGGACGGTACGGACGAAGGCGCCCCCGGTCCGTTACGTGCCGTGCTCCCTGGTCTGGTCATCGCGGCACTCGTGCTCGCGGGCTTCGGCGCCTGGGGCATGGTCCGCCCCAAGGCACCCAAGGGCTGGGACCGGCCGGGCGAGCACGTACTCCTCGGCAGTCAGTCGGCCACGCTGTACGTCGTCCTCACCACCGACGGCAAGGCGCAGCTGCACCCCGTCCTCAACATGGCCTCCGCACGGCTGCTGCTGAAGACCGACCGTTTCCGCCTCCTCAAGGTCGACGAGGCCGAGCTCGACCACGGGAGGATTCCGCACGGGCCGACCTTGGGCATCCCGTACGCACCGGACCGCATCCCGGACGCCGCTCAAGCGCGGGAGAGCAAACGCTGGGCGGTCTGTGAACAGCCGGGCAGCAACGGCAGGGCCGTACAGAAGGCCACCTTCCTGTTCGCAGGCCAAGACGAGCACAAGGTGGACGGACCGGGCCGGCTGCGCGGGGGCCGGGTGCTCTACGTGCAGGAGACCGGAGGCGCCGGCGCCCGCTATCTGGTGGACCCGAAGGGCACCAAGTACCCCATCCGAGGCGGCCGCGACACGGAACTCCTGCTGCGCGCGCTGGTGGGCAGCCGACCGCCCCAGCTGGTGACCGGGGAATGGCTCGCCACGCTCCACGACGGCGCACCGGTCGGCTTCCCCGTCCTTCCGGGAACGGCCGGCGCTCCGGCCCACGTCAAGGGGCTCGGCGGGCACCAGAACCGCGTGGGCACGGTGCTGCGCGCCACGACGGGCGCCGGAGCGCAGCAGTACGTGGTGCTGCGGGGCAAGGTCGTGCCGGTGTCGGACTTCGTCGCCCGGCTGCTCCTCTTCACCCGGCAGACCGCTCCGCTCCAGCAGCACAACCGGCCCACCGACGTGGACGCCCAGTCGTTCACCCCGGAGAACGGAGAGCTCTTCGCCGAGAAGAAGTGGCCCCGCGAAGTCGCCGAACAGGCCAACACGTCCACGGCTCACGGCAAGCGGAACACGGTGTGCAGTGTGCTGCGCAAGGTGTCCTCCACCGGACGCACCGAACTCAGCACCTGGGCCGGGCCGGACTACCCCCAGCAAGTCGTCAACGGCGGGACCAGCGCGTACGTCACCCCCGGAACCGGCCTGTTCTACCAGCAGATCCAGGCCGGGGACGTGAGCACGGGAGCGCGCTTCCTGGTGACGGACACCGGCCTGCGGTACGTGGTCCAGACGAACAACGACAGCAGTGCGAAGCCCTCCGGTATCGGCTCCGACGCCCGGAGCAGGGACGGGAAGCAGGACACCCGGGAGACCCGCCGCGCCCAGACGCTGCTCGGCTACCAGGACGTCACGCCGGTGCGCGTCCCCGCCGACTGGTCGCAGTTCCTGCCGATGGGCCCGCGGCTGGACACCAACGCCGCACGACAGCCACAAGGCTCGTAGGAACGGAGTCACAGGGTGTGGAGGACGGGAACCGCGGCATCCGCCATGGCGGCCCTGCTGCTGGTGGCGACGGCGCACTCCGCGTGTGCCGCGGGCGGGGAAGAACCCCCTCCGGTGCCGGAGGGGGACGGTGCGTGCACCTTTCCCATGAAGCGGCAGATCAAGGAGCGGCCATGGGCCCTGCAGCGGATCGTCTTCGACCGTCTGTGGCAGCACACCCGAGGCCGTGACGCCCAGGGACGTCCGGTCCGTGTCGCGGTGATCGACACGGGTGTCGACATCACCAACCCCCAGCTCACGACGGCCGTCGACACCAAGAGCGGCGCGGACTTCCTCGGCAGGGACGAGACCGCCGGTCCCCGGGCGCCCAAGGACGGCACCTACGATCCGGTCGGTCACGGGACCAAGGTCGCGGGCATCATCGCGGCCCGCCCGCGCCCCGGCACGGGCTTCGTCGGCCTGGCCCCCGAGGCGGTCGTCATCCCTCTCCGCCAGAACGACGAGAAGGGCACCGGCACCGCGCGCACCCTGGCCGCCGCCATCGACAAGGCCGTTGCCGCACACGCCGACGTCATCAACATCTCCCAGGACACCACCCGCCCGCTCTCTTCCGACTCCCGGCTGGCGCAGGCCGTCCGCACCGCGCTCGCGCACGACATCGTCGTGATCGCCTCCGCGGGCAACGACGGCTTCGACGGGCACCTCAAGAAGACCTACCCGGCGGCGTACCCAGGCGTCCTGGCCGTCGCCTCCTCCGACCGCAACAACGAACGCGCCGCCTTCTCGCAGAGCGGCGACTTCATCGGCGTCGCTGCCCCCGGGGTGGACATGGTCTCCACCGTCCCCAAAGGGGGACAGTGCGTCGACAACGGCACCAGCTTCTCCGCTCCCTACGTCGCCGGCATCGCCGCGCTCCTCCGCGCCGAGCACCGCGACTGGAAGGAGAACCAGATCGTCGCCCAGATCGAGCAGACCGCCGAACGCTCCGTCAACGGCCGGGACAGCTTCGTGGGATGGGGCGTCGCCGATCCGGTCCGCGCCCTCACCGAGGACGACCACCCCGTCGACCACGCGACGGCGGACGACGGACCACCCCGAGCCGCTCCCCCGGACCCGGTCTCCCTCACGGACGGCGAGACACCGCAGGAGCGGCTGGAGCGGTACGCGACCTACGGGGTGGGCGCCGGAGGCGTCGCGGTCGCGGTCATCGCGGGGGTGGCGGTGATCCGTCGGGACGTGCGCAGACGGGCGGGGGCTTCCGCGCAGACGCCGGCGAAGGGGACGGCCGGTGTCCATGAGTAGCCGTACTCGGATTCAGGGGATTCGAGCCACACGAACTTCCTGCGGCCCTCGGCTACGGCGCTCTGAACAGGCATGCGCCGTCCTGCCGTTGGCGCATTCTGAACGGTACCGGTCGCTCGCCACGCGTCGTTGTCAGAGGTGGTGACTAGAGTGGCTCGTGAAGTTTCCGACTTACGGGGGAGTCGCGATGGGGGCTGAGGAAAAAACCGGCGTTCAGCTGAACGGCACGGCGCCGGTGGGCGCTGCCGGAAGCGCCGCACTGGATGTCGATCCCGAAATGCTGAAGAAGTTGAAACAGCGCGTGGACGACTTACTGGACCGCCTCGGGGGATCGAATGCGGACCACCGCGCGCTCAGCCATCACAGGATCGCCCCGGCCTCATTCGGCCAGGGATTCATCGAGGCGCAAGGCCTCGCTGACACCTACGAAAAAGTGCTGGCCCAACTCGAAACGTTCTCCAAGGTGTTCGGCGACCAGATCGAGTCGCTGAGCCTGGGAACAGAGTTCATCGGACGCGACTACGAAGCGGTGGACGCCGACGTACGGAACCGCATGGCCGCGCTCCAGCGTCGTACCCAAGGTTTCTACAAGGCACCACAGCCGGCGCAGCAGCCTGCCGACTCCATGGGACCGGAGAGGGGCGACGGCAAGTCCGCCGGCTCCGGCGGAATCTGAGGCAAGGGGGGAGCGGAAATGGCAGGCAACAATCCCGGCTTAGGCATCCCGGGCTGCACCAACTTCGAGAACGCGTCGCATCAGGCCCTTTACGCCATGGTGGCCGACAGCGACCACATGCAGATCGGCCTCATGGGCACGGCCCTGGTCGACGCCGGAAAAGAAATCGCCGAAATCACCAAGGACCTCGAGGCCTACGTCGACCAGGTCCGCTGGCAAGGAGACGGCGCCACGGCCTTCCGCAACTGGACCGCCGCCACCGCCACGGAAAGCCGCAAACTGAGCCATTACGCCAGGACCACCGGCGAAGCAATGGTCGATGCCGCGGGGGCACTGGGCCAGGCCAGGCTGATGCCGAGGCCGCCGGAGCCGAAGAATTCCGTAGAGGTCGACAGTGGAAAGGTGAGCGGATTCGACGCCCTCCGCAAAAACCCGGAGCGGGACGAAGCGGTCACCGAGATGAACCGCCTGGCCTCCTACTACCGAACGGCCCAGCAAAAGATCGCGAGCCAGGAACCACCGAACTTCCAGCCGGCTTCGGGGTTCGTGCCGGAGCCGAAGCCCACCGACGGCTACAGCGATCAGTTCTCCCTCCTGGAGGACCCGGCGGGCGCCAGGAGCGTGCACGGGTCGGGCGGGACAGCGACCGCTCCCTCGACGGACAGCAGTACCGGCACGCACCAAGGAGGGGCCTCCCCATCGGCCCCTCACGAGACGCGACCGGACCAGCAGACCGGTACCTCTCTCGACTCCACCGCCCCCGTTGTCACACCCGATGCGCCGCCGCCCCACAGAGATTCATTGCCCCAAGACGGCGGCTCCAGGGACGTACCTGGTCTCGGCATCCCCGGGTGGAAGAACCCGCCGGGCAGCGCCGAAGCACCCACCAGGCAAGAGGGGCGCCGAAGCCCCGAGCCGGAACGGGGCCGGCCCGGCACGTCCCAGCGGCGCCACGGGCGTGCCGTAGGAGACGGCGTCATCGGCCCGACTCGACGTGGTGGTGGCGAAGCGGACCGCGCGAAGTTGCCGCGAGGCACAGTCATGGGCGAAGAGCCGCACAGGACCGCTCCCGGACCGGTCGGCGCCCGCGATGTGCCTGCCGCGTCACCCAGCAGAACCCCCGGAGAAGGCACGGGCAGGACCGGACAGTACCCCGGCTCGCTGCGCCGCGAGCCCCTGAACAGGCCCGGCGGGCCGGTCACGGGCGAGAAGGGCGGGCCGGTTCCCCAGGGCATGGCCGGGGGCGGCTCGCCGGGAACCACCACCAGCGTCAGCCCCAGAGGCATGGGGACGCAGGGTGCACGAGGCCGTCGATGGGCATATGAGCTCGGCGGTCCAGTAGGCACCGGTTCCGGTGCACCAGTGGTGGGAGGTGAGCAGCGCTCCGCCACTCATGGCTCAGGGGGCACCGTCGGCGGGACGGCCTTGGGAAGGCCATCGGGCACGAGCAGCGTCCCGGCGCCCGCACCGGGCGCGATGCCCGGACAGGCCCGGGCCGCACGCAGCCAGCCGAGCGACTTCACCTCCGGTGGATCAGGCCTGACACGGAGCAACCCGTCCCGTGGTGCCCTCCCCGTGCCGGGATCTCCGTCATCCAGCCGCAGAAGAGGCCCTGCCACTCAGCGACCCGAATACCTCCAGGAAGAGAGCGAGACGTGGACAGCACAACGCACCTCCGTTGTGCCTCCCGTGATCGAATAGCCCAGTCGTGGTCGCATTACAGACAGGAGGGCAGAGCACCGTGACGCGTGCGGCTCATCGATTCCCACCGAACGCTCAGCTGCGATTAGCCGCGTTCGTCTGCCTTTCGGCAATGTGCCTGGGCCTGCTCACCCCGTCGGCCGCTGCCGCAGATATGCGATCACGCCAGTGGTATCTGGACGCGATGCAGGCTGAACGAATGTGGCAGACGACCAAGGGAGAGGGAATCACCGTTGCCGTGATCGACAGTGGTGTCGACGACTCCGTACCCGAGCTGCGCGGCCAGTCGCTCTCCGGCAGGGACTTCTCCGGCGAGGGACGCGGTGCCGACCACGACAGCGAAGGGCATGGCACGAGCATGGCGATGATTATCGCCGGCAGGCAGGGCGGAGCCGGCGCCTGGGGACTGGCTCCGAAGTCAAAGATCCTTCCCCTGAGAAGCACGGGCTCGTACGGAATCCTCAGCATCGCGAAATCCATCCGCTACGCAGCGGATCACGGCGCGAAGGTCATCAATGTCTCCCGGGGCGGGCCGGCCGGCGAAGAGGCCAAGTCTGCATTGCAGTCAGCAGTTTCCTATGCGAACAAGAAGGGGAGCCTGATTTTCGCCGCCACCGGAAATGATGGCGACAAGGGGAACACTCCTTCCTATCCCTCCATCACCCCCGGCGTTGTCGGAGTCGGGGCCGTGGACAAGACACTGAGCGCGACAAAGTTCTCGACGCACGGGCCACAGGTGGCTCTGGCGGCCCCGGGCGTCGGCATCGCGACCCGCTGCACCAACAAGCTGGTGGAGTGCGTCGCGCAGGGCACCAGCCAGGCCACCGCCCTCGCCTCCGCCTCCGCCGCCCTGATCTGGTCCGCGCACCCCACCTGGACGAACAACCAGGTGCTGCGCGTCATGATGGCGACCGCCGGCAAACCGGAGGACGGCAAGGTCCCGAGCAAATACCTCGGCTACGGGATCGTCCGCCCCCGGAAGGTGCTGGTGGACAAGGAGGGCGACCCCGGGCCCGCCGACATGAACCCGCTGCTTGCCGCCCGCGGAACCACCACACCGCCCAAGACCCCTCAGTCGAGGGCGGACAACTCAGCGGCCGACGCCGCGCAGAAGCCGGCCGAAGCCCCGGAGAACTCACTGCCCTGGCCCCTGACTGCCGGGCTGGCCGCAACGGTCGCGGCCCTGGCAGCCGGCGGACTGGTCATCGTCCGACGACGGCGAACGTAATGGCGGCCCTCATGACGGACGTAACGGCCGGCGAACACCGCAGAACGACCAGAACTCCGGCTGCCCACGCCACGAGCAGCCGGCGCAGAAACCCGCATCTCTTGAGATACGGCCAACAATCCGAGCCGAGCACCCAGTTCTCTCGCTCAGCTCTGTAACCCACTCATGGGGGAAGGTGGATCATGGCAGGCAATACCGCACTCACCTATGCGGAGATCGAGAAGCTCAAGAGCGAGATCCAGAGCGGAAGCCAGGCGATGTCGTCCCAGCTGCGGACGCTGGTCAACGCCATCGCCGCCGTCGAGTCGGCGTGGACCGGTCAGGGTGCCAGCGCCTTCAAGCAGGCCCAGAACGCCCTCAACGAGGACCACGCCGCCTTGCGCCGCATGCTCGACGCCATCAACGACGCGATCGCCCAGACCGGCACCACCAGCCAGTCCAACGACTCCGAGGTGCTGTCCAGCTTCCGGAGCATCGACGTCAACGGCGGCGCATCCGGCGGTCAGCTCAACACCGGCTCCGCCAGCGGCATCAGCAACTACTAGGCACCTGCACCTGGGCCGACAGCTCCCCAGGTGCGCCCAGTCCACCAATCAGCCACCAGCAGTGGGGGAGAAATGGCCGGCGACGAGAACCTCAGGGTGACCTACGGCGCGGTAGAACAGACAGCCGCCGACATCGAGCGTTCCGCCAAGGAGCTGCAGGCCGAGCTCGACAAGATCTGGGGCGCGGTCAAGCGCGTCTCCAACTCCTGGGAAGGCGAGGCCCACCAGGCCTTCCAGGCCGCGGAGCGGCAGTGGAACTCCCGGGCCGGGCACATCCAGAGCACGCTGCACGAGGTCGCGGCCAAGATCCGCTCCGGCAGCGCGGACTACCGGGCGACGGACCGCCGGGCGGCCGGGTTCTTCCAGTAGCGGCTACCACATCGCCTGACTGCGGGGTGGAAACCCACCCGATGGGTCTCCGCCCCGCATCTTTCTGAGGGCGGCACATCACTGATTTCAGACCGTTTCCCCGCTGCCTTCCGTAGGGGCGAGGCTGTGCGGCGCCTATGTAGTCGTACTCAGGTCCCAGGCGGTGTGTCGCCGTAGGCTTCTCTGCCGTACGGGCAGCGATCACGAACGGGGGCTCCGTGTCCTGGGGCGAAGAATGGGCCGCGCTCAAGCAGAAGGCCGCGGACAGCGACGGGTTACGGATCGCGAGCACGGACGGGGGCGGTTGGCAATCGGGACCGGGCCACGGTTCGGGTGATCTGAAGTCGAAGAGAACCGTCTGGACCGGGGCAGGGCACGAGGTCCAGACGTTACGCGGGGACATCAAGAAGGCCCTGACGAAACTGGAGGACGGCCAGAGGGGCCTGCGCGCCGGCAGCAGAGGGGTACGGAGCGCGGCGGCACAGCAGGAGGTCTGCCACTCCTGGCAGCGGTACCTGGAGGCCCTGAGCGGACGGTGCGGAGCGCTTCAGGCGCAGTTGACGAAGGCCGCCGACCATCTGGCGAACAACGACCAGGCCGTCAGCAGCTCCTTCGACGCGCTGTCCGACCGCTTCGCGGATACGCCCGCCGTCGGCGGCCGACGCGGGGAGAAGTGAGCCGCGCCATGGACTACTCGACGCTCAAGAACCTGCAGACCTCCGAGTTCGAGAAGGCCGCGGACGGGTATCGCGCCGCCAGCGACATGGCGAGCGCCGCCATGGACGCTCTTGAGCAGCGGATAGCCGCCAAGATGCAATCCTCTCTTTCCGGCAAGGCCGTGGATGCCGCCCTTCGGCAACTCCGGGAAATGGCAAAGGACTTCCATTACACCCACGTCGAATGCGGGGTGCTGAGCACGTCGCTCAATGCCTTGGCCGTCGATCTGCGGGCCGCGAGGAAGAAGCTCGACGCGGCGGTGGCGGATGCCGAGGGCGACAAGCTGACGGTGGAGAAGGACGGCTCGGTCACCTACCCGGCCGGGGGTGACCAATACCAGGGCAAGACCCCGCCGGGCGGCACGGTGAACGGCGTCACGGACGCGACGGCCAAGGCTCTTCACCGGCAGGCCGCCCACATTCACCCCAATCCTCATTACGCACAGGCTCTGGCGTGCGCCGACCGCATCGCCACGGCCCTGGAGGAGGCCACGGAGGCCGACGAAAGGTGGGCCCCGAAGCTCCTCAGACTGAAAGCGGACGACGACCTGACCGTCTCCGCCGCGGACTGGACCGATGCCAAGAAGGACACGGGGAGCGCACGCGAAGGCGCCGGGCACTATCTGGACGGCATCAAGGACCCGCCGAAGCACGGCTCCCCGAAAGACAACGCCGAGTGGTGGAAGCATCTGTCGGGGGACGAGCGGGATGCCTATATCTCCCTGCACCCCGCCGGCATCGGGGCGATGAACGGCCTGCCGGCCGATGTCCGCGACGAGGCCAACCGGACCGTCCTTGCGGAAACACGCGGCCAGTACGAGCTGAAGCTGGCCGCCCTGCGCAAGGAGGAGCCACCCGAGTTCGAAAGCATCGGGGCACGCGGCGACATGAAATACAGCCAGAAGTGGCTGGACTGGCACCACGAGAAGGAGCGTCTGGAGGGGAAGCTTAAGGGGATGCGGGATATCCAGGGCCGACTGGACCGAACCGGAGAAAGTGGCCTTCCAGCAGCCTATATCCTCGGCTTCGACCCGGATGGCGAGGACAACGGCAGGGTCATTATCGCCAACGGCAATCCGGACACCGCCCATCACACCGCAATTTACGTACCTGGCACCAATACAACGCTCGAAACGATCGGCGAGAATGCCGACCACTCGGACCTGGGGAGAGGCGACAGGCTCTGGGAGCAGAGCCATCGCCTAGCCCCCGGAAAGGACATCTCCACCATCACCTGGTTCGACTATGACGCTCCAGATGACCTCTCCGAGGCCACAAGTGACGGGTACGCAGCAAAGGGATCACCGCGACTTCAGCAGTTCCTCGAAGGCAATAGAACTGCACACGAGTACGCGACCGGCAACTCTGGACACACCACCGTCATAGGACACAGCTACGGCAGCACGCTGATCGGCGATACAGCCAAAGTGGCCAATTGGAAAGAGACCGGCGTCCCGGCAGACGACATCTTGGTCGCAGGAAGCCCCGGAATGCAGGCAGCTCACGCAAGCGACCTGGGCATCGACCCCGATCACATGTGGGCGATGGGTGGCGGGAGCGATGACCTCCTCGTCCGGTACGGGGGTGTTGCCGCAGGACTCGGAGGCAGCGGAGTCATTCCCACAGACCGGATATTCGGTGGGCACATCCTGGAGAGCGACGCCGGAGGTCACAGCGCGTTCTGGGACGAGGGTTCGATCAGCCTGAAAAATCAGGCCGCCATCATCACCGGAAGGCATGACGTTGCAACGCACGAGTAAAATCACTGCAGTCACAGCTTGCGCGGCAGCGACTTACACGATTCTGACGGGTTGCTCATCGATGAATAACGACCTGCCGTTGCGAAACCTCGAAACGGTCACGGAAAATACCAGCAGGACTTCCAGCGAGATACTGAAAATCATCGACTTGAACGGAAAAGTCACCAAGCCTGGCCCATTGCCCGCACCCTGTTCAGGATATTCCGGCAAAGCGTACCGGACCAGCCACCCCTGGAGCGTGTACGACGTCCCGGTGCCCCGAATGAGGGAGGCCATGGATCGACTACGGAGAGACCTCCCCAAGAAGGGCTGGAAAATCGTCAAGGACGGCCCCGACAGGAGTCCTTCAAAGAGTCCAGAAATCGTGGCAAACTCCAAAGGGGATGAATTTTCCGTCAACATTCGGCTACTGGCAGAGCGCGACGACAGTCCGCATACCTCCCTCATCGAGGTTACGGTCGAGTCCGCATGCTTCAGGACCGAGAATTCTGATTGACCTCCGCCATCCCCCGGTCGAGGGGCACTGCACTGAACTCTCCTCCGAGCGCTCACCCTCGGGCGCCACGACAGATCCCCGCGGACGGTCACAACGAAGGGCATGATCCAGGCATTTCCGGTGACCACAGGCACCGCCCGCACCAAAGCGATCACGGAAAGTGCTCACATGGCAACATGGAGCGGCCTATCTTGGGCAGAATGAGCGAGCACTTGCCCCCGCAGAAGCCGTGTCCCGACTGTGCCGGGAGAGGGACCGTGGACTGGGAGACGCCGGCCGGCGACCGTGTCACGACGCAGTGCTCCGGTTGTGGCGGTACCGGGACCGTCCTGGCGTAGAGGAGGCGGAGGCGATATGGCGGCCTCTGGTGGGAACGGCAGGCCGGTCGGACTGGACGAACAGTTCGTCGGCAAGCTGCCGTGCTCGACCTGCGGGATACGGTCGATGAAACTGCCCGGCCAGCAGGGCGGGTTGTGCATCCCCTGCTACGCGGACGAATGCGCGGCCGCCGGGCGGCGGGCGGCGACGGCGGGCTCCTGGGTCACCGCGAGTTTCGTCGGCGATCCGTGTCTGGCGTGCGGGTCGCGGTCCGTTGACGCCAATGGCTGGGCGTTCTGGTGCAACACCTGCGACATGCAGACGGCTGTGGCCCTGCCGCCTCGGTGAGGAGCCGCGAGGCAACGTGCCCCGTGAGGGCCTCCGTTGACGGTCTCGGCAGGGTGGCGCGAGGGGGCGGCGTGACGCCGTCCGGTGGAAAGTCAGCCAGATCCGGCATCGCGGCATCGCACGTCAGCCCCCGTGCCACCTCCCCCACAGAGGTGACACGGGGTTCCAGTTTGACGCGCCGAGGGCTTTTGCTCCAGACCGGGGGTCACCCGCTTTCGTAAAGGCCCGCTATGTCTTTGGCGAAATCGCGGGCAACTACGGCCCGGCGGAGTTTCAGGGACGGGGTGAGGTGGCCGGTCTCCACGGTGAAGTCCGCCGGGAGGACGGCGAAGCGGCGGATGGACTCGGCGCGGGAGACCAGTTCGTTGGCGTCGTCGACGGCGCGCTGCAGGTCGGTCAACAGGTCCTTGTCGCGGACCAGTTGGGCGGGCGTCAGGTCCTGCTTCTTGTTCATCTGGCGCCAGTGCGCGAGACCGTCCGGTTCCAGGGTGAGCAGGGCGGTGACGTAGGGGCGGTTGTCGCCGATGACCATGCACTGGCCTACGAGGGGGTGCGAGCGGAGGCGGTCCTCCAGAGGGGCCGGAGCGACGTTCTTGCCGCCCGTCGTCACGATGATCTCCTTCTTCCGGCCGGTGAGGGTGAGGTAGCCGTCCGGGTCGAGGGCCCCGAGGTCGCCGGTCGCGAGCCAGCCCCGGTCGGTGACGGGGCGGGCCGCGCCGAGGGTCGCGTCCCAGTAGCCGGAGAAGACATGGTCGCCGTGGACCAGGATCTCGCCGTCGTCGGCGATCCGCAGGGCGGTGCCGGGGAGCGGCCAGCCGACCGTGCCGGTACGGGGCCGCAGCGGCGGGGTGACGGTGGTCGCGGCGGTCGTCTCCGTCAGGCCGTAGCCCTCGAAGATCTCGATGCCGGCGCCGGCGTAGAAGGCGGCGAGGCGGCGGCCGAGCGGGGAACCGCCGCAGAGGACGTGACGGACCCTGCCGCCGAGTGCGGCGCGGATACGGCGGTAGACGAGGGGCTCGTAGAACTTGCGAGCGCCTTTGAGGGCGACACCGGGGCCCGGGCCCGTCCCGTGTTCCCTGGCCTCGACGGCCTCGCCGTAGGAGCGGGCGACGCGGACCGCACGGTCGAAGGAGGCGGCGCGGCCCATCCTCTCCGCGGTGGCCCGTCCGGTGTTGAAGACCTTCTCCAGGACGTACGGGATGGCCAGCAGGAACGTCGGCCGGAACCCGGCCAGATCGGCGAGCAGGTCCTCGGTCCGGATGCTGGGCGCGTGGCCGAGGCGGACCCGGGCACGCAGGCAGCCGACCGCGACCATCCGGCCGAAGACATGGGAGAGCGGAAGGAAGAGAAGGGTGGCGGCGGGCTCCTCGCTGACCGCCTTGAAGACCGGGTGCAGCAGCTCGACGGCGTTGTCGACCTCGGCGAAGAAGTTGGCGTGGGTGAGGGCGCAGCCCTTGGGACGGCCGGTGGTGCCGGAGGTGTAGACGAGGGTGGCCAGGGCGTACGGGCCGGTGGCGGCGCGGCACCGGTCGACCGCCTCGTCCGGCACCTCACGGCCCGCCGCGACGAGTTGGGAGACGGCGCCGGTGCCGAACTGCCAGAGATGGTCGAGGACGGGCAGTTTCGCGCGGACGCCGCTGATCAGGCGGGTTTCGTCAACGCCCTCCACGACGCAGGCGCGGGCGCCGGAATCGTGCAGAATCCACTGCGCCTGGTGGGCGGAGGACGTGGGGTAGAGGGGGACGGTGACCAGGCCGGCCGCCCAGGCGGCGAAGTCGACGAGGGTCCACTCGTAGGTCGTCCGAGCCATGATCGCGAGCCGGTCCCCAGGGCGGAGGCCGTGGGCGATCAGGCCCTTGGCGACGGCGCGCACCTCGGCCGCGAACTCCGCGGCCGTGACGTCGCGCCAGATACCGCTGGGCTGCTTCCGGGCGAGCACGACATCGCCCGGCGCCTCCTGCGCATTGACGAAGGGAAGATCACCGAGCGACCCACTGCGTACGGGCCGGGCCAGCGGGGGCACGTAGACCTCCCGGACCACCCCGTCGACCAGGGTCTTCTGCGGCTCGGCGAGGGTGGGGGCGGGGGCGGTGAGTGGTCCGGTGGGTGCGCTTTCCTGGTGGGACACGAGCGGCTCCTCGTTTTCCTGTACCGGGTTGCCGTGGGCTGGGGCGCGGGCGCCTATGGGCCGTGGGTGGTGGGTCGGAGGGGACGCCCGGTAACCCGTCCTCGGCGCGGGCGACGCGGGTCCCAGAGGTTCGGAACCCCGTTGTTCGCTCCGGGTCCTGCGGGCGGCTCACCGGACATCCCCTCCGACCGCCGTTCGTGGGCGGCTGTCCCGCCGCACCGATTCCGGTTACGGCAGACCCGTACGGCATTCCCTTGGCAGGCAGCTGGTTCGGCCCGCCCCGCAGCTTGGGCGCGGCTGAGTCGTGGCTGTGAGGCGCTGTGTCACCGTCCGGCGGTCGGCAACGGGGGACGGTCGGAGGGGATGTACCGGGGACCGCCCGCAGGACCGGAGCGAACGCCGGGGCACTCAGTCCCATGGACCCGCGTCGCCCGCGCCGAGGACGGGCCCCGGTGCGTCCCCTCCGACCCCCGCGGCAACCACAAGCCCCGCAAAACCCCAGCCCCCGCCGGGCCCGCGCCAACGCCCGACACCGCGACCAGATCGCGTCCCAAAGGGGCGCGGGGAACTGCGCGACCAGCCACAACCCACCCGCAGCCGCACCCAGCCCACCGGCGGCGCGCCGAACTACCGCAAGCCATCGCGGCATCGGCCTCGCCAAGCCTGAACACCGATGCGCACGGGGCGGATTATGTCGGCGCGACGGCGACAACCGCAGCCGTCGCCACACGGCTCACTCAAGGCGCGGATACGCACGGAACTCATGTCCTCGACCCAGCTCCTGACCCGACAGTAACCTTACTTTCGCGTAAATCTACGCGAGGGCCGGGAGTTGGCCAATGCCCGTGCACCACCTTCGTTCCGGCAGTTCCGCCCAGCCACAGGAGCGACCAGGAACCACCGGTCAAACCGCAGCCCCGGCCCCGGAAGAACCGGAACCGGGGCGACAGACGGCAAGACGGCCGAAGGCAAGGCGGCAAGCCGCAAGCCGCAAGCGAAGGAGCCGACGTCAACGCCCCGCGCGGGCGCACCCCTCCTGGTCGACGAGACCACTCCACCCCCACCGCTCCCCACCCATCAGCCGGCCGAGCCCGGTCCAGGCGAAGTTCATCATCGTGGCCGCGGTGTCCTGCGCCGACGGAGGCGCGACGTCAGCCGAAGCCCCGTCGCCCGCAGGGACATTGGCCCACTCGGCGAGCGACTCCGCCGCACCGACCAACGCGTGCGCGAGCCCGGCGACCTCACGTTCGGCGAGTTCACCGGCGCAGCCGGCCTCCTTTGCGGCCGCACCGAGCAACTCCGTGACGAAATCGACCATGTCGGCCCGCAGCGCGGCCACTTCGCGCGCGAACGGCTCACCGTGCGCCCGCGCCTGCTGGTGGAGTACGGCCCAGCCGTACGGCCGCTCGGCGGTGTGCGCGAAGAAGCCCCGCAGGCCGCTCCACAGCTGCCGATCGGGCGCCAGACCCGGCTCAGCGGCTGCCGTCACGGCCGCCATCAGCGCCTCCGACTCCTGCCTGATCACCGCGCTGAACAGGTCTTCCTTCGAATTCAGGTAGAGATAGACCAGCGGCTTGGAGACTCCGGCCAGTTCGGCGATCTCGTCCATCGAGGCCGCCCGGTATCCGCGCCGTGCGAACGTCAGCACCGCCGCGTCCAGCATCTGCCGCTCCCTGACGGCGCGCGGCACCCGCTTGCTCTTCACAGCTCCCACCCTGAAAGTCCCTCCATCCCGCCCCTTTACTGCAAAGTAAGTTTACGATCTTCGCTTCCCGCCCTTCACTCCTTGACACGTTCACGCCATGGCGAGACGATACGTATCGTTACGCTGGAACGGCGGCGCACCGCCTTCGTCCACAGCCCTTGGAGGGCCGCCCCATGCAGCAGTTCATCGACGCCGCCCCCGGCATCCGCCTGTGGACCGAGCAGCGCGGCGACGCCGAAGCGACCCCGCTACTCCTGGTCATGGGCGCCCAGGCAGCCGGCGTCGGCTGGCCGGAGCCGTTGGTCGACGCGCTGGCCGCACAGCACCGGGTCATCCGCTACGACCACCGCGACACCGGGCGCTCCACCTGGTCCTTCGAGGAGCGGCCGTACCGGATCGCCGATCTCGCCGATGACGTGATCGCGGTCCTGGACGGGCTGGGCCTCGACCGGGCCCATGTCGTCGGTATGTCATTGGGCGGCATGCTCGCCCAGATGGTGCTTGCCGACCACCCCGACCGGCTGCTCAGCGCCACTCTCATCAGCACCATGGCCCTCAGCACCACCCCCTACACCCGCCCCGACGGCAGCACCGTCCCGGCCGACGCGCTTCCGGGCATCGCGCCCGAGGTCCTGGAGATGTGGGCCCGCCCGGTCGAGGATCACGGCGAGGCCGCCGAAGTGGAGCGCCGCGTCGAACAGTGGCGCGTACTCGCCGGTGACCAACTCCCCTTCGACGCCGCCTACTACCGCGCCTTCGAGCACCACGTCATCGCACACACGGGCCACCACCGGGCGGGCACCGCACACGGCCGTGCGCACCACGACGGCATGCTCCGCACATCCCAGCTCGCCCGCAACGAGGTACCGACCCTGGTCATCAGCGCCCCCGCCGAACCGGTCTTCCCGCCGCCACACCCCCAGCACCTCACCCAGTGCGTCCACCGCGCACAGCTCGTCGAGATCCCGGGGATGGGACATGCACTGCCACCGGCCGTCCACAGCCAGCTGGCGAGGGCGATCCTGGCGCATACGGGGGCGGTAGGGGTCTGAGAGCGGACCCGCCCAGGGCAGGTGACCAGGCCCCGGACAGGTACTCCGGCGGACGGGAACGGGCGAAGGCGGACCTGAACGACGAAGGGCTCGCCCGCGGCGCGATGCCGCGGGCGAGCCCTTCCGTCTGCCTCAATTCGCCTCCCTCCGGGAGGCATTCCTCGGCGGGGCCTCAGGAAGGCTCCGCCCCGTTCGAGGACGTGGCCGAGCGCAGGGCCGACGGGTACGGGGCGTTCATCGCGAGATGGCCGAGGGACAGCCCGGCGACCGCGCCGGCGGCACCGGTCACCCAGCGCCAGACACCGGTGATGTCGAAGGTCAGCAGCGCGGCACAGCCGATGAGCGCCACTGCGAGCATCAGCACGGACGGTGCCACGTAGAGCAGCCAGGCGGAGCGCGGGTCCCACAGGCGCAGGGCGCGCGGTTCGCCGTTCCCCGCGGCGGCCTTCTCGACGGAGACGCCCTCGGCGGCCATCATCCGCGCATCGTCGGCCTTGAGCATCCCGTGCATCACCCACCCGTCGTCGGACACCAGCGCCGCCGGTGTGGAGCCACCGGAGAGGCGCCCGCCACCGGCGCCGCGCCGGGCATCCCAGCACAGCCACAGATGCTGCCCCTTCAGGGAGTCGGGGACGTGCTCCTCCGTGACATCGGCCAGGAAATGCGCGGTGCGGGATGACGCGGTGACGACTTTGAGGCACTGCTCTTCAGCGGAGTCCCGCCGCCAGAGGTCGGGCCCCAGGCATTTCCCGCGCACGGCCATGTCGGCATGCCCCAGCCGGGAGAAGGAGCGGAATCCACGGCGCATGGAAAGGCCGACCAAGGAGAGGACGATTCCGGCGGCCCAGACGATGACTGCGATCCAGGTGCCGCCGGTGCCCATCGTGGCGCCCTTCAGTGCCTCGCCGAGGCTGCGCTCGTCCCCCGCGAGGGCGCCCAGTTCGGGATGCGTCGGGGCGTACAGGACCGAGAGCTTGCCTCCGGCGTGCGGACGGTCGGGCGTCTTCGGGTGGACGGTTGCCGTCGCGGGCACCCCACCCGCCTCTGGGGCGAGCCGGACGACCGCCGTGGAGGTGTAGTAGTCCTGGCCCTTGCTCGGATCGTGCAGCTCGACGTCGCTGATCTTCTCGATCGGTACGGCCGCGAACTCCGCCCCGGCGTCGACGATCCGCTGCATGCGTTCCGGCCGCTGGGGCGCCCCCATCACCAGGGCGAAAAGGGTCACCAGCACCGTGCAGACCCCGAGGTACCACGCGAGGGAACGTCCCTGCATGCCTCGGCGCGAGGGCAGCACCCGGGGCGGTGCGTCCGGTTCGGCGGCGCGGGGTCCGGACGCCTCCGTTGCCTCTGAGAACTCGGCGACGGAGATCTCGGCGTACGGCCGCCGCCCCCCTGCCGCGCGCTGGAACACGGCGATGCCGCCGACACAGGCGAGTGCGCACCCCAGCGCGACAAGAATCGCCGTCCGGCGCGGCTGTGGATCGGAGCTGAAGAGCCACAGCGGCAGGACAGCGGTGATGGCCGCCAGTCCCAGTGCGGCGAACCATGCCCCGGCCCGGCGCGGGGCTACGCCCACCCGGCGAACGTCGGGCGCGGCCCCGGTTGCGGAGTGGTCAGCCGAAGACATCTCGTACCTCGTCGGTGGCGCTCTCGTTGCGGCCCTTGGCGCCCTGCTTGGCTGCCGTCTGGCCTTCCCCGGTGCTCTTCTCCACGTCGTCGAAACCGTCCTTGCCCTCGTTGCCCGCCACGCCTCCGGCGATGGGGACGACGGTGCCCCAAGCGGTGTCCATGTTCGCCTCATGGTTCGCGGGAGTGCGGTTCTCCATCTTGATATCCCGCGCCATGCGGTCCATTTCCCTGTCGAAGCCCCGGAGCGAGCCGCCGACCCCGCCTGCCGCACCACCGGTGACGGCGGTGATCGCGGTCTGCCGCCCGTTGAGGTCCTCGCCCTTGCGAACGGAGTCCAGGTAATCGCCGGTGACGCCGCCGGCCGCACCGCCCACCGCACCGCTGACGAAATCGCCACGGCCGAGAGCCGTCGCGACCTTTCCCGCTCCGGCACCGACGGACGCACCGCCGAGACCGCCCATGAGGTTCGTGCCCCACTCCGGCCCCTTGCCGGAGAGGAGGCTGGTGGCCACGCCGCCGGCCGTGCCGCTCGCCGTGTTCACCGCAAACCCTTCCATGGCTTTGATGCCGCTCTGCACCATCTGCGGCCTGAGGTAACGCGCGCCCTTGATCCCCCGATACGTCCGGGCGATGAGCCTCAGCATCCTGCCCAACTTACCGGCCGCGTCCAGGGCTCGCTTGGCCAGCATCGCCACACGGGCCGTACCGACCGCGGCGGAGACACCGAGCGTCAGGAAAGACATGCCGATCGAGACACCGACGGAGATCCCGATCTCGATGTAGATGTCCTCGATTTCCTCATTGACCTCTTCAATGGATTTCGCAGCCTTCTCAAGACCCTCGGCTGCTTCATCGAAATTCACGGTCACCTGGTCGACGGCCTTTTTGCACTGGTTCCAGTGCTCCTGGAAAGCGTCGGCGGCTTCGCCCCGCCAGCTGTTTCCCACCGCGGCGTTGACCTGCTTGTCCAGAGCGCCGAAGATACGGTCGGCCTCGGATTTCAGGTGGCGCCACTGCTTGGCGGCCTCCCTCAGTTCATCCGGCCGGCCACCCGGATGAACGATCTCGATTCCGAGTTCTACGATCTCCTCGGCTACGGACTCGTCCCCGCTCATCACTTACCCCCGTCGTGTTCCCCGAAGAGCGCCCCGACGCCCTGATCATTGACCTCCGTGTTCTTACCGACCTGCTTCAACGCGGCCCCGATCTCGTCGAGATGGGTGTATACGGCCTTCATCGCGCTGGCCACATCCGCGGAGTACTCGATGTACGCCGAGGTCACCTCTTCCGACTCGGTCAGGACGCCGAAGCCGTCGGTGATCGCCTCCTCGCCGGTTTCCGCAGTGAACTTCTGGAGAGTTTTCTCCAGGTCGTAGGAGTGTTGCTCAAAGCTGCGAGCCAGCTTCACCAGCTCGCCATGGTCGACATATGACTCCTTGTCAGCCACTTGCACAGCCCCTTCCCCGTTGGATCGACGCACTCTGAGACATGCTTTCGCTACCACGCCAGCTTAAGCGCACGCGGCTTGCAGTCCGGAAGCCTTGAGGGTGCATCAATTAGCGAAGAGCCCGTACGCGATGCCCCGACCTCACATATGCAACGCGTTGCACTGATAGCCGAACACAGCGCACTTCATACCCAAAGGTACGTATAGCAGTGACAAGTTCAGGTAAAGCGCATACCAGCATGGAATTAACGGAGCGTACTTCTGGGGATGTTGGCCGTGATGCGTCGGCGGGGGCGTCGATCCGTTCGATGATCCGCCCTGCCGGTTCCGTGTGACCGCCGGAAACCGAGGGGAACGGCTTCCGGCCCTGAGCCCTGGCCGGCAACGGCAACGACCGGCCGGTGCGCCACCGGCCGGTCGTCACGCCGCGATGCACCGGCGAAAGGTCCGTCTGTCTCTGCTGCTTACCTCACGAATCCGGTGGCCGACACCTACGCCGCAGCCGCCACCGCCACCGCCCCCTTCTCGTCCGTCCCCTCGGCACCGGCCGGCTCCGGGCTGATGCTCCGCGCGCTGTTGTAGGCCTCGCGGTCGAGGATCTTCTCCCGGGCGGAGACGAGGATCGGGATGACCGACTGGCCGGCCACATTGGTGGCGGTGCGCATCATGTCCAGGATGGGGTCGATGGCCATCAGCAGGCCGACGCCCTCCAAGGGCAGGCCCAGCGTGGAGAGGGTCAGCGTCAGCATGACCGTGGCGCCGGTCAGGCCGGCGGTGGCGGCGGAGCCGATGACGGAGACGAAGGCGATCAGGAGGTAGTCGCCGATGCCCAGGTGGACGCCGAAGATCTGGGCGATGAAGATCGCGGCGATCGCCGGGTAGATCGAGGCGCAGCCGTCCATCTTGGTCGTCGAGCCGAACGGCACCGCGAAGGAGGCGTACTCGCGGGGCACGCCGAGGCGCTCGGTGACCTGCTGGGTGACCGGCATGGTGCCGACCGACGAGCGGGAGACGAAGGCCAGCTGGATGGCGGGCCAGGCGCCGCGGAAGAACTGGAGCGGGTTGACCTTGGCGACGGTCGACAGCAGCAGCGGGTAGACGCCGAAGAGGACGAGCGCGCAGCCGACGTAGATGTCGACGGTGAAGGTCGCGTACTTGCCGATGAGGTTCCAGCCGTACGTCGCGATGGCGTTGCCGATGAGGCCGACGGTGCCGAGCGGGGCGAGGCGGATGACCCACCACAGGGCCTTCTGGAGCAGTTCGAGGACCGAGCGGCTGATCGTGAGGACCGGCTCGGCCTTCTCGCCGAGCTGCAGGGCCGCGATACCGGCGACGGCGGCCATGAAGACGATCTGGAGGACGTTCAGCTCGGTGAACGGCGTGATGATGTCGGTGGGGACGATGCCGGTCAGGAAGTCGATCCAGGAGCCGGCCTCGTCGGGGGCCTTGCCGTCCTTGGGGGTCAGGCCGGTGCCCGCGCCGGGGTTGCTGAGCAGGCCGATCGCCAGGCCGATCGCGACCGCGATCAGCGAGGTGACCATGAACCACAGCAGGGTGCGGGAGGCGAGCCGGGCGGCGTTGTTGACCTGCCGCAGGTTGGTGATCGACACCAGGATCGCGAAGAAGACCAGCGGCGCGACGGCCAGCTTCAGCAGCTGGACGAAGAGGTCGCCGACGTGCTGGAGCGTGGTGGTGAGCCAGCCGACGTCACCGCTCTTGGCGACCCAGCCGAGCAGCACGCCCAGGGCGAGCCCGGTCAGGATCTGCACCCAGAACGGGACCTTGGGTATGCGGGAGGACTTGGGGGGCCGGGGGGCCTGTGCGGACTCGGCGGTCTCGGCAGACGTGGACAACGGACACACTCCGGGGACAGGTAAAGGCGTCGGGGGACGGCGAAAAGAAGCGCCGGGAACTCGAGCGGCTGCGGAGCAGCAGCGTGCGGGCCTCTCCCGCCCGGAGGGGTGGGGAGAAGGGTCTCCAGCCGCTGGAGGAGCTGAGGTCAGCGGCGGCAACAGGCCGCGGACATACAGCGGCAGAGATCGACATGCAGGCGCGCCACGAGCGAGGTGCTCATGGGGGACGGAGGCGCGGCTGCTGTCTTCATGGCAGGTACGTTAACACTTGAACTTTGAGGAACCCAAAGAAAATCTTTGGGTTCGCCGGGGGCCGCGCACCGGACACTCCGTCAGAAACGCGACCGGCGCCCGGCCGTGGAACGAAGTCCACGGCGCGGGCGCCGGTCGCGAGGAAGCGGCTGTGAGGCGTCTTACACCAGGTCCGGGCCTTACTTCAGGCCGTCCTCCTGGCCGGCGCTGGCCGCGAGGCGCTCCCGCTGGCGGTCGACCTTGACGGCGATCTGCTCGGACATCGCGTCCCGCTGCTTGCGCAGCAGCACGAAGCTGAGCGGCGCGGAGATCACGATGGCGAGCAGCAGCATCCAGACTGTGTTGGCGGAGCCGATCGCGAGCGGAATGACATGCAGGTACGCCAGCAGCCACACCACGGCGAACGAGGCGACGAAGAGGCCGATCCGAAGGGCGGTGTAGCGGAGCGTGGCGAAGTTGTGGCTACTCACGGATGGGACCTTCTCCTCAACGGCAACCTAAAGGGTCTGCATCCAGTCAAGCACAGCGCTTCGGGCGATCTTCGCGGCCCCCGGCACGGCCGCCCCCGCACCGCCCCACGCCACCCCGCGCACGGGCTCGGCGGCCGCCCCGGCCCCCGTCAGCCCAGATCCAGCCACATGGTGATGTCGTCGCGGTAGTCGTCGTCGGCCACCCGGATCGCGCCGGGCACCCGGCCGACCTCCCGGTAGCCGCAGGCCTCGTAGAAGGGGCGGGCACCGGAGCCGCCGCGGCAGGTGAGGCGGAGGGCGGCGACGCCCTCGACGGAGCGGGCGGCGTCGGCGACCGCGGCCATCAGCCGACGGCCGGCGCCCTTGCCCTGGAGGTCCGGGTGGACCATCACGGTGTAGACCCACAGCCAGTGCCGCATCAGCCGGTGATCATTGGCGGTGAGGAACGCCGTGGCCATGACCCGGCCGTCCGCGTCACGGCCGGCCACCAGGCGCTGGCGGCCCTCGGCCATCGCCGTCAGATGCTTGAGCAGGTCCGGACGGACATCCTCGGGCGTCACCGGCGGGACGAAGCCGACCGCGCCGCCGGCGTTGGACACATCGACCCACAACGCGCATATTCCGTCACGGAGTTCGGGGGTGAGGGAAGGGTCCAGGTCGAAACGCACGTTCATGACCCGGACCCTAACGCTCCCCGGCGACGGGGTTCCGCCGCAGGTCAGACGCGCATCGGCTGCGGCGACTCGCGGCGGTCCGGGTCCGGGCCCGGGTACTCGCGGATGGCCTCGTAGCGGGTGTTGCGCTCGACGGGGCGGAAGCCGGCGTCGCGGATCAGCTCCAGCAGGTCCTCACGGGTCAGCTTGTTGGGCGTGCCGTAGTTGTCCGCGTCGTGCGTGATCTTGTACTCGACGACCGAGCCGTCCATGTCGTCCGCGCCGTGCTGGAGGGCGAGCTGCGTGGTCTGGAGACCGTGCATGACCCAGAAGCACTTGATGTGCGGGACGTTGTCGAAGAGCAGGCGGGAGACCGCGAAGGTCTTCAGGGCCTCCGCGCCGGTCGCCATCGTCGTCCGGGCCTGGAGCTTGTTGCGGACCTTGCCGTCCTGCATGTCGACGAAGTCGTGCTGGTAGCGCAGCGGGATGAAGACCTGGAAGCCGCCGGTCTCGTCCTGCAGCTCACGCAGCCGCAGCACGTGGTCGACGCGGTGGCGGGGCTCCTCGATGTGCCCGTAGAGCATCGTCGAGGGGGTCTTGAGGCCCTTCTCGTGCGCGAGGCGGTGGATGCGCGACCAGTCTTCCCAGTGGGTGCGGTGGTCGACGATGTGCTGCCGGACCTCCCAGTCGAAGATCTCGGCGCCGCCGCCGGTCAGCGACTCCAGCCCGGCGTCGATCAGCTCGTCGAGGATCTCGGAGGCGGAGAGCCCGGAGATGGTCTCGAAGTGGTGGATCTCGGTGGCGGTGAAGGCCTTGAGGGAGACGTTCGGCAGCGCCTTCTTCAGCTCGCTGAGCGAACGCGGGTAGTAGCGCCACGGCAGGTTGGGGTGGAGCCCGTTGACGATGTGCAGCTCGGTGAGGTTGTCGTTCTCCATCGCCTTGGCGAGGCGGACGGCCTCCTCGATGCGCATCGTGTACGCGTCCTTCTCGCCCGGCTTGCGCTGGAAGGAGCAGTAGGCGCACGACGCGGTGCACACGTTCGTCATGTTGAGGTGGCGGTTGACGTTGAAGTGGACGACGTCGCCGTTCTTGCGGGTGCGCACCTCGTGGGCGAGACCGCCCAGCCATGCCAGATCGTCGGACTCGTAGAGGGCGATACCGTCCTCGCGGGTCAGCCGCTCCCCGGCGTGGACCTTCGCCTCCAGCTCGCGCTTGAGGCCCACATCCATCGACGCAGCCATCCGGTCGCCTCCCAGTCTCTGCCTACTCGGTGCCGTTCCTTCGGAGCCGGAAACGGGCTTCACCGAGCGTACTCCCCCGTATCAGAGGCGGACGGGGCCCCCTGGCGCGCCCGTCCGCTCCGCTGTGTGCCGCCGGCGACCGGTGGCCTATTCGGCCTCTTCGGGCAGTTCGCCGACGCGGTTCTCCCACTTGGTGGAGAGCACGATGGTGGTACGCGTACGGGAGACGCCCTTGGTGCCGGACAGCCGCCGGATGGTGCGCTCCAGACCGTCCACGTCACCCACCCGCACCTTGAGCATGTACGAGTCGTCGCCGGCGATGAACCAGCAGTCCTCGATCTCCTCCAGGTCGCGCAGCCGCTGCGCGACGTCCTCGTGGTCGGTGGCGTCCGACAGCGAGATGCCCACCAGCGCCGTGACACCGAGGCCGAGCGAGGCGGCGTCGACGGTCGCGCGGTAGCCGGTGATCACGCCGGCCGCTTCGAGGCGGTTGATCCGGTCCGTGACGCTGGGCCCGGAGAGGCCGACGAGCCGGCCGAGCTCCGCGTACGAGGCGCGCCCGTTCTCGCGAAGTGCCTGGATGAGCTGCCTATCCACCGCGTCCATGCCCTCAAGCCTTCCAATCTTTACGCATTTTCCGGTTCTGCATGTAGAATCTAAGGCATACAGGGCTTCAACCCTGCGAATCTTTCAGCCGATCACAGACGATCTCACAGGAGCTGTCACCGTGTACTCGATCGAGATGGCCTACGCCCGCATGCGCGAGCTGCAGGACCAGGCCAATCGTTCACGTGCCCACCGGTCCGCGGAACCGCGGAACCGGCGCCTCTTCGGCCGCGCCGCGGCGAAGAAGCGCTAAGGAGCCTCCGGGGCCTCCTCCGCTTCCTTGGAGCCGCCCCGCAGCTCCCCCTCCCAGCGCCGGTACAGCCCGTGCGGCACCTCGGCCGCATCGAGCGCCCGGCCCGCGACGAAGTCCACCAGATCCTGGATGTGCGTCGCCCCCGCGTAGAACGCCGGTGAGGCGGGCAGCACCACGGCGCCCGCCTCGTCCAGCGTCACCAGATGCTTCAGCGTCGGACCGTTCAACGGCGTCTCGCGCACCGCGACCACCAGCCGCCGCCGCTCCTTGAGCGTCACGCTCGCCACCCGCTGCAGCAGATCCTTCGAGAGCCCGAGCGCCACCCCGGCCACACACGCCGTGCTCGCCGGGACGATCAGCATCCCCTGCACCGGATACGAGCCCGACGAGGGCCCGGCCGCCAGATCCCCGGCCGGCCAGTACCGCACCTCCGCCAGGGCCGCCTCCGTCACCGGGAAGGTCGACGGCTTGCCATCGGCGCCGCGCGCCAGCCATTCCCGCAGGTCGGCGCGCCAGTGAGCGTCCCGGAAGGCGATCCCCGTCTCGTCCAGGAGGGTCAGCCGCGAGGCCCGGCTGACGATCAGGTCCACCGCCTCCCCGGCGGCGAGCAGCCCGCGCAGGACGGACGCGGCATACGGCGTCCCGGACGCGCCGGAGATGCCCACGACCCACGGACGGCGTCGGCCGGGGCCCTGCTTACTGGTGTCGTTGTGCGGCGGCTCCACGCATCGAGCCTATCCGGCGGAACCATCGACCCCCTCACGGCCGTTCCTCCTTGTGCGCCCCTCGCGCAGCTCCGCCGGGGGCCGCCCCACCGGGGGACGAGAAAGGGACGGCCGGAGATGACCTCACGCGCGAAGCCCGCGATCATTCTGATGCTGGGCTGGGTGGCCCTGCTCTGGCTGCTGGAGGGCGTCGACTTCGCCACCGGCGGCGCGCTGGACACCTTCGGGATCACCCCGCGGGACCCGGCCGAGCTGGTGGACGTGGTGCCCGCCGCCTTCCTGCACTTCGGCTTCGGCCATCTCGTGGCGAACACCCTGCCGTTGCTGCTGCTCGGCCTGGTCGCCGCGCTGCGCAGCGGCGTGCGCCGCTTCACCGCCGTCACCCTGCTGATCATCCTCACCAGCGGCCTGGGCGTCTGGCTCACGGCCGCGCCGGACAGCAACACCGCGGGCGCCTCCGGTGTGGTCTTCGGCCTCTTCGGCTACCTCCTGGTGCGCGGCTTCATCGAGCGCAAGCTCCTCGACATCGGCATCGGCCTGGTGGTGGGCGTGGTCTACGGCTCGATCCTGTGGGGCGCGCTGCCGACCGACAGCGGCATCAGCTGGCAGGGCCATCTCTTCGGGCTGATAGGCGGGGTGCTGGCGGCCTTCGCCTTCCGGGTGCGGGCGCCCGGCCACCTGACCGCCGCCGCTGTCCGCCCCATCACGTAGCCTCAGGCCGAACGAGAGCCACGGGGCCCTACTGACAGCCCCGCGGCGCGCGCCACGCAACGGCCACGCGCGCGCCACACAGCAGCTACGGGGGAACAGCGCATGTCCGAATACCACCAGCCCGGCTACGGCCCGTCGCCCGGCGGACCGCAACAGCCGTACGGGCCCCCGCAGCAGGGCTGGCCCGGTGCCCCGGGCGGCGGCTACGGCTACCCCGGCGCACCGCAGCCCGGCGGCCACGGCTACGGCAGCCACCCGCCCGCGCCCTCGTCGGGCCCCGCGATGTGGTCCCACCTCGGCGCACTGCTGACCGTCACGGCGGGCACGATGATGTGCTGCGGCCTGGGCGCCTTCCTCGGCTGGATCTACCCGCTGTCCCTGCGCGGCAACGAACGCCACAAGCACGACCCGTACGTCCGCCACCACGCCACCCAGGCGCTCAACTACGGCATCACGCAGGCCATCATGGCGGCCCTCGGAGTGGTGCTGTACTTCTCCAGCGCCCTCATATTCGCCGCGGCCGCCACGGAACAGCAGCGCAACAGCGCCGGCCTCGCGGTCCCGCTGCTGACCATCATCGTCATCTTCGGCTCCTACGCCCTGTCCGGCGTCGTCTGCGCGGTCATCGGCACGGTCAAGGCCACCCGCGGCGAACTCTGGACCTACCCGCGCCTGATCGCCTGGCCCCTCAGCAAGGGCTGACCGCCGGGCCCGGCCGCCGCCGGGCCCGAGCTCAGACCGCCAGCCCCCGCACCATCAGATCCAGCAGCGCGCACACGAAGAGCGCGATCCCGATGAAGCCGTTGACCTGGAAGAAGGCCCGGTTCAGCCGGGTCAGGTCGTGCGGCTTGACGATCGTGTGCTCGTACAGGAACGCCGCGGCCACGATCACCAGGCCCAGCCAGAGGAACACCCCCGCGCCGGTCGCCACCGCGTACCAGGCGAAGAGCGCCGTCGTGACGAGGTGACAGCCGCGCGCGCCCCAGATCGCGGCCGGGATGCCGAAGCGGGCCGGGACCGAGCGCACGCCGATCTCGCGGTCGGTCTCCACGTCCTGGCAGGCGTAGATCAGGTCGAAGCCGCCGATCCAGATGCCGACCGCGAGGCCGAGGATCACCGCCTCCCAGGACCAGGTCGCGCTGATCGCGAGCCAGGCACCGACCGGTCCCATCGCCTGGGCCAGGCCGAGGATCGCCTGCGGGAAGTTGGTGAAGCGCTTGCCGTACGGATAGACCACCATCGGCACCACCGCGACCGGCGCGAGCGCCAGGCACAGCGGGTTGAGCAGGGCCGCGGCGCCCAGGAAGACGACGAGCGCGATGAGCGCCCCCGTCCAGGCGGACTTCACCGAGACCGCGCCGGTGACCAGCTCCCGCCCCGCGGTGCGCGGGTTACGGGCGTCGATCTCGCGGTCGATGATGCGGTTCGCGGCCATCGCGAAGGTGCGCAGGCCGACCATGGCGACGGTGACCAGGAGCAGCGGGCCCCACTGGACGCGCCCGCCGCCCTCGTACATCGCGGTCAGCGCGGCGATGTAGGCGAAGGGCAGCGCGAAGACCGAGTGCTCGATCATCACCAGGCGCAGGAAGGCCTTGGTGCGGCCGGGCTGCGGGACGGCTGCGGATGCGCTGCTCACGAGAGGCCGTACTCCTTCCAGCGGCGGTCGACCAGCGCCGCCGTGCGCGGGTCGGACTCGACCATCTCGGGCCAGCCCCCGTCCCTCGTATAGCCCTCCTCGGGCCACTTCTTCGTCGCGTCGATACCCGCCTTACCGCCCCAGAACTGCTGGTAGGAGGCGTGGTCGAGGTGGTCGACCGGGCCCTCGACGACGGTGAGGTCGCGGGCGTAGTCGGTGTTGCCCAGCGCCCGCCAGGACACCTCGTGGAGGTTGTGCACATCGCAGTCCGCGTCCACGACCACGATCAGTTTGGTCAGCGACATCATGTGCGCCCCCCAGATGGCGTGCATGACCTTCTGCGCGTGCTTGGGGTACTTCTTGTCGATCGAGACGATCGCGCAGTTGTGGAAGCCGCCGGACTCGGGGAGGTGGTAGTCCACGATGTCCGGGACGATGATCTTGAGCAGGGGGAGGAAGAAGCGCTCCGTCGCCCGGCCCAGCGGCCCGTCCTCCGTCGGCGGGCGCCCCACGACGATCGACTGGAGCAGCGGCCGCTTACGCATCGTCACACAGTCGATGGTCAGCGCCGGGAACGGCTCCTGCGGCGTGTAGAAACCGGTGTGGTCGCCGAACGGGCCCTCCGGCAGCATCTCGCCGGGCTCCAGCCAGCCCTCGATGACGACCTCGGCGTTCGCCGGGACCTGGAGCGGGACGGTCTTGCAGTCGACCATCTCGATCCGCTTGCCCTGGAGGAAGCCCGCGAAGAGGTACTCGTCGATGTCCCCGGGCAGCGGCGCGGTCGAGGCGTACGTGACGGCCGGCGGGCAGCCGAAGGCGATGGCGACCGGCAGCTTCTCCCCGCGTTTGGCGGCGACCTGGTAGTGGTTGCGGCTGTCCTTGTGGATCTGCCAGTGCATCCCGATGGTGCGCTTGTCGTGGCGCTGGAGGCGGTAGAGACCGAGATTCCGCACCCCGGTCTCCGGGTGCTTGGTGTGCGTCAGCCCCAGGTTGAAGAACGAGCCGCCGTCCTCGGGCCAGGTGAACAGCGCGGGGAGCCGGTCCAGGTCGACGTCCTCGCCGCGGAGCACGACCTCCTGGACGGGCGCTTCCTTGACCTTCTTCGGCGGGACGTGCGTCATCCCGGCGAGCTTCCCGAACGCCTCGCGGACGCCGACGAAACCGTGCGGCAGCTCCGGCTTGAGCAGCCCGCCGATCTTGCCGCTGATGTCCTCGTACGCCTTGAGGTCGAGCGCCTTGAGGAGCCGGCGGTCGGTGCCGTAGACGTTCATGGCGAGCGGCATCGCCGAGCCCTTGACGTTCTCGAAGAGCAGCGCCGGACCGCCGGACTTCTGCACCCGGTCCACGATCTCGCCGACTTCCAGATAGGGGTCGACCTCGGCCTTGATGCGCTTGAGATCGCCTTCCCGCTCAAGGGCGCGCAGGAACGAGCGAAGATCGTCGTAAGCCATGCGGTCCAGTATCGGGCACGCACTACCCTGGACGGGTCACCGGGCCCCGTCGAGGGCCCGCCGTCGCGCGCAGGGAGCCCGTTCCGCAATGCTCAGGTATCTCCCGTTCCTCCTGGTGCTGGCACTGTGGATCTACGCGTTCATCGACTGCCTGAACACCCCCGAGTCGAAGGTGCGCGGTCTGCCCAAGGTGGTCTGGGTCCTGATCATCCTGCTCTTCGGCGAGGTGCTGGTCGGCCCCGTCGCATGGCTGGTGGCGGGCAAGCAGCGGCAGCCGGCGGCCGGCGGCGGCACACTGTCGGAGCGGCACCGCAACCGCCGGAGGACGTTCGTCGCGCCAGACGACAACCCCGAGTTCCTCGCGTCCCTCAAGAAGGACACCGCGAAGGATGAGCCGAAGGACGAGCCGAAGGACGAGGCACTGCTCAAGGACTGGGAGGCGGATCTGCGCCGCCGCGAGGAGGAGCTGCGCCGCAAGGAGGGTGGGCCGGGCGACACCGGTGGCCCGGAGGGACCCCAGCCGCCCGCCCAGGGCTGAGGCGCCGCGCCGCCACGAGCGGCGGCCCCGTCCAGCACCCGCCGTTCCCCCTCACTCCGGCGTACCGTGAGCTCATGGACCGTACGCAGGACTGGGGGCAGGACCGCGACGAGCTCCGGCTGCACGGGAGTGTCGACGGCCACAGCGATCCGGCCGGGCACCCCGACCATGTGCAGGAGCAGGCCCGCGCCATGCTGGCGGCGGCGGTCGCCGAGGCACGCGCCGGCCTGGCCGAGGGCGGCATCCCGGTCGGCGCGGCCCTCTACGCCCCGGACGGCTCCCTGCTGGGCCGCGGCCACAACCGCCGCGTCCAGGACGACGACCCCACCCTGCACGCCGAGACGGCCGCCTTCCGCGCGGCCGGGCGTCTGCGCAGCTACCGCGGCACGACGATGGTCACCACCCTCTCCCCCTGCTGGTACTGCAGCGGCCTGGTCCGCCAGTTCGGCATCTCCCGGGTGGTCATCGGCGAGGCCCGCACCTTCCACGGCGGCCACGACTGGCTGGCCCGCCACGGCGTACGGATCGTCCTGCTGGACGACCCGGAGTGCGCGGCGATGATGCGGGACTTCATCGGGCAGCGGCCGGAGCTGTGGCGGGAGGACATCGGGGTGGAGTGAAGTGGGCGGGGCGGATCGCCCGCCGCTGAGGCCCGTCAGGGACGCGTGCGCACGTCCTCCCGTACCACCCTGACCGCCTCATGCGGCAACCGCGCGACCTGGAGGAGCTGTTGCAGATCGCAGACGACCACGACATCACCTTGCACGGGCAGGCCAATCGGCGCGATCTCGCCGACTCCGATCGTCCATGCCACCCGCGTCACCCTCGGCACCGACCAACGCCCGCTGATTCTCGACGAACTCCGTGCCGACGCCGACCGCACCCAACTCACCTACCGCATCACCGCCGACAGCCCCACACGCTCCACGCCGTCTGAGCCCACGCTCCGGCCAACTGTCGAAACTGTCTCTTCTTACTCAAGGCGGCTCAGCCCCCGGACGGGCCTGCGCTCTTGTCTCCGCCCCGCACCAGCGCCGGCCAGCGCCCGTGCCACGCACCAAGCATGCTTAGAGCTGAACCTCCGCTGGCAATCAGGCAGGTCATAGGAGGCCAGTAGTACGGCTACCAGCTCGGCAACGAAGGCGCCAACCCCATGGCAGCGCTCTCTAGGTCGTGGCATCGTGGATCAATGCTTCGCAGAATCTTCAAGAGTGCCAGCGTTGACCAGCACCCTACCGACGCCATCGGATTGCTCACCGAGAAACTTCCGGCAACTTATCAAGCGACGATCAGACCGCTAATCAAGCGTCAATCAGAGCTCTTTGGCCTGCCCGAATCGACCTTCAAGAATCGCGATCCAGGCTCGGCACCCAGCTATCGGTTCGAAGACGAACCAATCGACTCCGAGGTATTCACTTTCGGAAGCGTTTTGATCATCGTGAACATCCACGAGGCAACCCGCCCTCGACGCAGCCGCAACGAAAATGGGGAGCTCGTAACTACCGAAGAGAAAGAGAGCTACGTCACAGTCACATACGCCATCCCTTCCGCCGAAAATCCGGATACATCCGAGTTCGAAGGACACCTCTCCCAGGTTTGGCCAGGAATCAATCTGACTGAGCAGCGAGACAGAATTCGGCGTCTTCGCGAGATTGAAAACGGGAAACCCAACAACACCGAAGCCCCTACCGCTGAGGACTTGAGGGCAGCCGAGACCCTATCCGAGAAGCCGGCAAGGATGCTCGCAATCGCCATCAAATCCGCAAGCGGTCTACTCCTCGGCCATGCCGCGAAGCAAATTCCACCCAAAGAACGCAGCAGAATTGACGATCTCGTGCAGAAGCTAATTGACAGAGGATTGGTAGACACCGAGGTAGTTGTAATTTGCCGAGAAACATCAGCACAGATAAATCGCCTCCCCTCCGCAGACTCCTTCGAACAGCTCGATGGCACGGGCCTGAAATGCGCATGCGGCAGACGCCTCTCGGCCGAAAGGCAGGAGAAGGCTCTCAGCATTACCGACTTTGGCCGCCTAATGCTGGATGGCAATCGCTGGCTATCCGTTCTGGTACTTCAGAAGCTCATCGACCTCGGAGTCCCAATTTCAAACATTAGAATGGAGCAGGTCTATTCCGGCGAAGAGGTCGACTGCATCGCGGAAATCTATGGCCGAATTGCACTCTTTGAACTCAAGGACAAAGAATTCAACAGAGGGAACGCATACTCATTCGGCGCCAAGATTGGGATCTTCCAACCAGACATCCCTGTGGTAGTAACCACGGAAAAAGTTGGCGGTGACGCCCGCGATCACTTTGTGGCGCGTTCAGCCGGCTCAAGCAGGAACAGGCGGAGGCCATACGGAGGCCCCCTTGACGGTGAGAGCGTCATGTTCATTGAAGGTCTGGATAATTTGACCGACGGACTTGAATCTGTCGTATCTGAAATTGCCAAGTCAGCACTTGCACCTTCATTGAGTAGCGCTCTAGAATTCGCAAACCCCAGCCCTTCCTCCCTATTGTCCGCATGGTCAGGGGGGCCGATCTCTATTAGGCCGCCAGAATCCTCAGACGCCAAGGAATCATAGATCGCACATTCTGCTGGGCATTCATCCACTCCCGCTGCCACCAGCACATCGCCAGCTCAGTCGCCGCCCGCGTCGCATGTCGCCAGCCGGCCAAGTAGTCCACCCCGCGCACCCACAGGACCGCGCCAGGGTCCAAGTCATCACCGTCTAATACGCCGTCCCCGATGCCGTCCATTCCTCAAGTCCCTTTCCCCACAAGCTGGCTGAGCACTGCCCCTGCCGGGCCACGCCACAGGAGGACACAACGAGGGCCCCGGTACCGTTAGCACCGGGGTTCGTGTTCGTTTGGGAGCGATCCCCTACCGGACCGCCCCGCGCCCGCCAGGGTTTGAGGGTGGTCCGGCGTCATGTCTGCGGTTTTGCGCGCAACGCGTCCGGCCGGTCGCAAGCCGGCCAGGCGTCAGAAGCGTTGTCGGCCGCCGGGGTACTGGATCGCTTTGCGGCACTCCGGCGCATCGTCGGGCACGGGCTCTTGGTCGAGCGCATGGCAGAGCGCAGCGTGGACCCGCTCCGCCTCAGCTACGGTCAGCCGCAGCGGAGCAGTTGCGACCGGGTCCCCATGGCGGGTGATCTGGAGCGTCAGCGCCATCTCTCCGTGTGGTCCACGGTTCACGGACTTGCTCGCTACCGGTGCGATCTCCCATCCCGGGGTCTCCCGTGTGGTCCGGCTCATCCGCTTGTCCCGCTGGCAGATGTCGGCAGCTCGTCCCACTCGGCATCGTCGTCCTCGGGTTCGGGCAGCCGTCCGCCTCGGCTCTCAGCCACCCTCAGCGCATCCCGAAGTGCCTCGCACAACCGAGCGCTCAGGAAGCGGAGTTCCACGGCGCTGACCTTCTGGTTTTTGAGCATCATTGCCGCGTGGTCGAGCAGCTCAACTCCCGTTTCGAGCTGGATCTCTTCCATTTCGTCGGCGAGCCGCGAGAGAGAGCTGTCTCCATCGTCGGTCGACAGGTAAGAGCGCTGTCCGGCCGGACCGGACCAAGGTAGGAGACGCAGGTTGGCGCTCACGATGCCACCGCCATCCACGGCGAGTCGTACAGCGAGCCGGCACAGCGGCCAGCGTCCGTCTGGCGCTGCATCTGCTGCTCGTGGGCAACGAGGTAGGGGCGGACGGGCTGAACGTCCTCGCCGCGGATCAAGCCCCAGACGTACAGGTCAGGGGCCCGCTGCACGCTGAGGCTCATGGTCGGCGTGTCCACGCAGCCCACCACTGGGCTCGTCCCCACCGCGCGATGGTGCCCGGGAGCGGGCAGTAAGACTTTCAGCAGCCACTCGAAAACCTCGCCGATATGGTTCCGCATGTCGACCTGCTTCCATCAGGTTGGCCATGCCCCGGGGTGCCGTCACGCACCGCCGGGGTGTCTTGTCTCGACAGTCAACGACGGTCTTTGGCCAAGAGGCAGTGTTCATAAGGGGGTTCACGTGCACACAAGGGGTTCGCGGTATCGCTCCAGGGGGTTCGCGATGAACCCTCCCGGCCAGCACCTGGTGTGACACCATGAACACTTGACGTGACGCCCGGGGGTGTACGCAGAACGTGCGCAGAGAACCGAACCGTAGGTTGGCCGCAGTCATGGCAGAGGCCGGAGCCTCGAACAAGGGACTGGCCAAGCGGGTACGTGAGATCGCGCAGCGGCACGGCGAACATCTCGGTACGACGCACGTGGCCGTTCAGCGATGGCTGGACGGGAGAGGTATCCAGCGGCAGACAGCCCTATTCGTCGCGGAGGCGCTGAGCGACAAGTTGCGGCGGAGGGTCACCCCGCAAGATCTGGGATTCCCCGGTGCCGCGCCGGCTCCCACTCCCACGGTCGGCATGGGCTACGCCGGTTCGCTCGCCGAGGCGCTGAGTGCTCTGGACGGCCTTACGCGCCAGCGTCCAGAAGACGGGCCGTCGGGCGAGCCGCAGCTCCCGGACGTCGATGTGCACTCAGCCGCCCTCTCGTGGCTCGTCTCCCGCCCGGAAGGTGTGCCGAACGATGTTCCCGCCGCCCGTCGGGTCGGCATGCGTGACGTCGCTGCGATCCGGACCGCAGCAGGGTTCTTCATGCAACTGGACTTCCAGTTCGGCGGCGGACACGCGCATAAGGCGTTCCGGCACTACTTCCGGGAAGACGTGCTGCCTCTGCTGGGAGCCAGCTACAGCACCAAGGTGGGTGAGGCGCTGTTCCAGGCCGCAACGGAGATGTCACAGCTTCTCGCCTGGACCGCGTACGACAGCGGAAACCATGCCCTTGCCGACCGCTACATGCTGTCGACACTGCGGCTGACCCAGGTGGCGGGCGACCGCATGATGGGCGCGCGCATCCTGGCCAACATGAGCCACCAGGCCAACTACCTGGGCCAGGTGCCCCGGGCTCTGACGCTGGCCCGCGCATCGGTGGAAGGTGGCAAGGCCGCCTCCACACCCCGTGCGATGGCGCTGTTCTCCGCCCATGAGGCACGCGCCCTGTCGACAGCGCAGG
Organism: Streptomyces sp. NPDC048612; assembly: GCF_043199295.1. NCBI lineage: Bacteria > Bacillati > Actinomycetota > Actinomycetes > Kitasatosporales > Streptomycetaceae > Streptomyces > Streptomyces sp. NPDC048612. The sequence goes on along the minus strand of NZ_JBICVV010000029.1, from coordinate 50,607 downwards.
ACCACAAGGGTGCTGTCCGCGCGATGAGCGAGGCAGAGAGGTTTTTCGAGCGTGCCGACAGCGCAGACGATCCCGAATGGCTCTCGTACATGGATAAAGCCGAGCTGATCGGGGAATTCTGCCACTGTTTCTGCGATCTCGGACAGGGCACCGAGGCCGTCCACTTCGCCGAACGCGCTGTCGAACTCACTGACCCCAAATACGCCCGTACGCTCGGGTTCTGCCGCATGGTGCTCGCGCAGAGCCAACTGCTCAACGGCGACCTTGACGCCGCCGTGACGACTGCCGGCCTTGCTGTCGAAGCCGGGGATGCTCTGGAGTCGGCTCGGTTCCAGCGGTACGTGGGCGACTTCCAACGTGAGGTGTCCGCGTACGGGACGCACCCTGCCGTTCAGCAGTTCAGCGGGCAGGTGCGGGACACGATGAACCAGCTGGACGACGAGTAGCCGAGGTCACCCCGGACTCCAGTCGCGCGGTGCGTCCTCGTTCCGGAGCGAGGAGATTCGGCGGGCGTACTCCGCAGCCGTCTCGGCGCTCTCGGACACGTTCTGCATAAGCCATGTCGTCATGTTGAATTCCTGCACTGCGCGGAGGGTGGAGAAGCCCGACCACGTACGGAGATCCCTCCCATACGCGCCGACGAAGGCGCCGTACTGTTCTTTGGTCTGCCATCCCAGGCTGTGGTGCTCGGTGGCGGTGACCATCAGGTCCCACTCGGGGTGGTCGAAGCTGAACCGCTCCAGATCGATCAGGATCACCTGATCATTCCGGTCCACCATCAGGTTCTGCACGTGAGCGTCCCCGTGTATAGGCCCCTTCTCGGACTCGAACCGAAGGTCCGCCACACGGTCCCGCAACTCACACGCGCGCTTCCGCAGGAACGCCCGGTCATCCTCCGGTATGTCGACCGCCGCGTTGATCCGTCGGTCAGTCCGGTCCAGGACGGGGTACGGAGGCAGGTTCAGCGTGTCCGGCAGGCTGAGCGAGTGCAGATCACGGAGGGCCGCACCCAGCTCTCCGTACGTCGCCTTGCGGGCCCCCTCCTCAATCAGGTGCCAGAAGGTCACCGGATGGCCGTCGACAACCATGGGCTGCTCCAGGTCGTCGACCACGCGCGTCACGGGGAAGCCCTCATGCGACAGCCAGCGCGAAACCTGGACCTCGCCCCGGGCCGATTCCAGGTATTCCGTAGAACGGGCGATCCGCACCACCACTGGGCGGGAAGACAGCCGGAACAGCGCGTTCTCTCCAAAGCGGATCAGGTGCGCTCCGTCAGCGTCGAGCCCCGCCCGCCGACACGCCGCGGCCAGCACCTGTACAGCGTCGGCCGAGGTGAACCTCTCGCCTGTAATCCGCTCAGCGTCAGACGGCATGCCCGTATCCACTCCCTCAGTACCGCCGCCCCGGTAGCGCAGACCGCCGGGACAGGCGGCGATCGGTAAGAGACGTCAAGGCGACCGTACCCGGGCGGTGTCGGCAGACACCGCCGCGGCCGCCGCGCTGCTGCCCCGGGAGCGTCCCTACCCGGCACCCGGGGGAACTCCGGGCCTGAGCCGCGTGTCCTGAAGAGGCTTGGTAAACACGTAGTTGCGGGTGGCGCGCGGTCCGTCGGGCGCTGCTTCGTGTGGCGTACGGGTCGTAGCGAGGTCCGGCCAACTGAGCGCCGTTCACAGCCAATTGATGCATCGTTCAGCAACCTCCCCCTGCCCGGGGAACTCAGCCGCCGCCACAGTCATGTCGGCCCACGGAGGGCTCCCGCGACTCAGGGAGAGTGGCACATATGCCTGACATGACCCGACGCAGACTCCTCGGCTCCGCGGCCGGCGCGGTCGGCGGCGCCGCCGCGCTGTCGCTGCTGCCGCCCAGCGTCCAGAAGGCCGTCGCCGCCGGACCCGCACGTCACGGCTCGCTGCACGATGTCGAGCACGTCGTGATGCTGATGCAGGAGAACCGCTCGTTCGACCACTACTTCGGCACCCTGCGGGGCGTCCGTGGCTTCGCCGACCCGGACGCGCTGACGCTGCCGGACGGCCGGTCGGTCTTCCATCAGCCGGACGCGCAGAACCCGGACGGCTATCTGCTGCCGTTCCGCCTGAACACGCACACCTCCAGCGCGCAGGCGATCCCCTCCACCAGCCATGCCTGGTCGGTGCAGCACGAGGCGTGGAACGGCGGGAAGATGGACCGCTGGCTGCCCGCGCACCGCAAGGCCGACGGCGTCAACGGGCCGTACGTGATGGGCTATCACACCCGCGCCGACATCCCCTTCCAGTTCGCCCTGGCGGAGACCTTCACGCTCTGCGACAACTACTTCTGCTCGGTCTTCGGCCCGACCTGGCCCAACCGGCTGTACTGGATGACCGGCACCCTCGACCCGGGCGGCACCCTGGGCGGGCCGGTGCTGAACAACACCGCGCCGCGGCCGTACCGCTGGACGACCTACGCCGAGCGGCTGGAGGCGGCGGGCATCAGCTGGAAGGTGTACCAGGAGGAGGACGACTACGGCTGCAATCTCCTGGAGCAGTTCCAGACGTTCCGGGACGCCAAGCCCGGGGAGCCGCTCTACGAGCGGGGGATGCGGGCGCAGCCGGCCGGCACCTTCGAGGACGACGCCCGCGCCGACCGGCTGCCGGCGGTGTCCTGGCTGATCCCGACCAGCCATCAGTCGGAGCATCCGGACTATCTGCCGGCCGCCGGTGCCGACTACGTCGCGAAGAAGATCGAGGCGATCGCGTCCAACCGGAAGGTGTGGGCCAAGACGGTCTTCATCCTCAATTACGACGAGAACGACGGGCTCTTCGACCATGTGCCGCCGCCGGTGCCGCCCGCGGGGACGAAGGACGAGTTCGTCCGGGGCCTGCCGATCGGCGGCGGTTTCCGGGTGCCGTGTCTGATCGTGTCGCCGTGGACGGTGGGCGGCTGGGCCGCGGGCGACGCCTTCGACCACACCTCGGTGCTGCAGTTCCTGGAGCGCTGGACGGGCGTGGCGGAGCCGAACATCAGTGACTGGCGGCGGTCCGCCTTCGGCGATCTGACCTCGGCGTTCGGCTTCCGCCACCGGGTGCGGCGCCCGCCGCGGCTGCCGGACGACACCGCCGAGCAGCTGGCGGAGGCGCAGTGGGAGGTGGCGAACCTGCCGAAGCCGACGCTGCCGGGCGGCGGTCAGCGGGCCCCGCGCCAGGAGCGCGGACGGCGCAGGCGGCGCTGAGGGGGTGCGGGCCGGGACACGGCGGTGCCGCAGGGGCGCCCCGTACAACGGCTGTGCCGTACGGGCGGCCCCTGGGCGAGGCGGTCCCGTACGGCACCGGGGTGGCGGTGTGCACCGCCGCGTGGCACCTGGGGTGCCCGGACTGCGGCGGTCAGACCCCCGCGTACGAGTGCAGGCCCGTCACGAAGATGTTCACGCCGTAGTAGTTGAACAGGTAGCAGACGATGGCGATCAGGCCGAGCCAGGCGGCCTTGCGGCCCTTCCAGCCGGCGGTGGCGCGGGCGTGCAGGTAGCAGGCGTAGGCGACCCAGGTGATGAAGGACCAGACCTCCTTGGGGTCCCAGCCCCAGTAGCGGCCCCAGGCGGCCTCGGCCCAGATGGCGCCCGCAATGATGGTGAACGTCCACAGCGGGAAGAAGGTGGCGTTGATGCGGTAGGCCAGCTTGTCCAGCGACGCGGCCGAGGGCAGCCGCTCCAGCACCGAGGTGGCGAAGGCCCCCGGCTGCTTGCCCGTCGGGTCGGCGAGCTTGGCCTCGTGGCGGTCGCGGAAGAGGAACAGCAGGGTGGCGACGGCACCGATATAGAACGCCGCGCCGCAGAGAATCGCGCAGCTGACGTGAATCCACAGCCAGTACGAGTGCAGCGCGGGCACCAGCTGGTCGCTGGCGGTGTAGAGCACCGAGACGGCCAGACCGAGGTCCAGCAGGACGGTGGTGACCAGCGGGAGCCCGATCCAGCGGACGTTCTTCTTGAGCACGAGCAGCAGCAGGAAGAGGCCCACCGCGACCGCGGCGAAGGTGGTGGAGAACTCGTACATGTTGCCCCAGGGGGCACGCTGCACGGACAGGGCGCGGGTGACGACGCCGGCCACGTGCAGCCCCCAGGCCAGCACGGTCAGCGAGATGGCGATCCGTCCGTAGAGGTCGCCCTTCTCGCTGCCGCCCGCGGCGCCCGGCCCGTCGGGGACGTCGCGGCTGCCGGCGACGGACCGGGTGACGACCTTGGGGCGCTCCAGTACGGCGGTTCCGGCGGAGCCGCTCGCACCGGACCGGGCGGACGCCGTCGCGGGCGCCTTCGCCTGGACGGTCAGGGCGGCGGCGGTGCGGCCGACCTTGCTGCGGCTGCCGAACACCCACTCGGCCATGTGGGCGAGGAAGGCGAGTGTGTAGACCGCCATCGCCGAATAGACCAGCAGGTTGCTGTTGTGCGCCATTGTCTCGTTGGCTGCGGCAGCGAGGTTCACGCGCGCGCTCCTTCAGAGGGGTCAGCAGGTCCGTCAGAGTCAGTGGGCTCCGCGGGGTCTTCGGGGTCGGGGGCGTCGCCGGCGGCCGCGGCGAGCGGGGCGTCAGGTTCCAGCGCCAGCGCGAGTTCGGCGAGTTCCTCCGGCAGCCGGGCCGACTCGCTGCGGCCGAGGCCGGCCAGCTCGACGACGGTGCGGCCGTCGGTGTCCGTCTCGGCGCGTACCCACACCCGGCGCCGCTGGATGAACAGCGAACCGGCCAGGCCGATCAGGGCGGCGGCCGCGCCGGTCAGGGCGAGGCCGTTGCCGGGCTGGTGGCTGATCTTGAAGCTGGCCCAGCTCTTGATGCCGGTGAACTTGATGCTGCCGTCGCCGCCGGGGAGCTTCATGGTCTCGCCGGGCAGCATCATCTTGGCGACCGGGGCGCCCTTGTCCTTGTACTGCTTGAGGCGCTTCTTGTCGAGCTGGTAGACGTTCTGCGGCAGCCCGGAGCCGACGCCCAGGTCACCGTGGTAGGCGGTGAGCGTCAGCACGGGGTAGTCCAGCGCGGGGAACTGGGAGAACATCGAGCCGGAGCCCTTGCCGCCGAAGGTCGGCACGAAGAAGCCCTGGAAGCCGAGCTGGTTGGGCTTGCCGTCCTCGGTCTGCGCGCCGGGCACCTTCACCACGCCGGTCGAGGTGAAGTTCTTGGGGTCCTGCGGGAGGAAGGGCACCGCGCCCTTGTAGACGACCTTGCCGCGGCCGTCCTTGACGGTGACCTCCGGCGAGTAGCCGTGCGAGAGCAGGTAGACCTTGGAGCCGGCGATGTCGAGGGGGGTGTTCACCTCGATCGCGGTCTTGTGCTCCTTGCCGTCCGCGCCGGAGAAGTACCTGATGTGGGCGCGGAAGACCCGCGGGGTGCCCTTCTGCGGGCCGGTCCGCTCGTAGGTCGCCTCGAACTTGTCGAGGGTGAAGCCGAAGGGCTCCAGGGTGTCGGTGTCGAAGAAGGCACCGGACTTGAAGTCGTCGTACTGGGTGAGGCTGTTGGCGAAGCCGTCGCCCTCGGTGATCAGCTTGCCGCCCTCGGACTTCCACAGGCTGCCGACGGCGAACGCCACCAGCATCACGATCAGCGCGAGGTGGAAGACGAGGTTGCCGACCTCCCGCAGATAGCCCTTCTCGGCGGCGACGGCGGTGCCGTCCCGGTGGGCGCGGAACCGCCGCTTCTTCAGCATCCGCTGTGCCGCCCCGAGGACCTCCTCGGGCGCCGCGGCGGTGTGCCAGGTGGTGTAGGCGGGCAGCCGGGTCAGCCGGCGCGGGGCGGCCGGCGGGCGGCCGCGGAGCTGTCCGACGAACTGCCAGCTGCGCGGCACGATGCAGCCGATCAGCGAGATGAACAGCAGCAGGTAGATCGCCGAGAACCACACCGAGCTGTAGACGTGGAACATCCCGAGCGCGTCGTAGAGGTCGGCGAGGGTGGTGTGCTGGGCCTTGAACTGGTCGACCTTGACCGGGTCGATGCTGGTCTGCGGGATCAGCGAGCCGGGGATGGCGCCGATCGACAGCAGGAAGAGCAGCAGCAGCGCGACCCGCATCGAGGTCAGCTGCCGCCAGAACCAGCGCGCCCAGCCGAGGGGGCCGAGCGAGGGGAGGGTGACGTCCTCCGTGGGCGCGGTCGAGAGCTGGGACCCGGCCGCGCCGAGATCGCTGCCCGCGTCGGCCGCGGGGCCCTCGTCGCGGGGGGTGCCGGTCTTGGTGGACATCAATCAGATCCCAACGGTGGTGCTTTGCGTCCAGGCCTGCACCTCGGACATCAGACTGTCCCAGACGCCGGTGACCAGGAGGATGCCGAGCGCGATCATCATGCCGCCGCCGAGCCGCATGACCAGCAGATAGTGCCGCTTGACCCAGCCGAAGGCGCCGAGCACCCGGCGGAAGGCCAGCGCGACCGCGATGAACGGCAGGCCCAGGCCCAGGCAGTACGCCACGGTGAGCAGGGCGCCGCGGACGGCGCTGGCATCGTAGAACGTGAGGGTGCTGACGGCGGCGAAGGTGGGGCTCAGGCAGGGCGTCCAGCCGACGCCGAAGAGCACGCCGAGCACCGGGGCGCCGGCCAGCCCCATGGCGGGCTTCTTGTGGAAGCGGAACTCGCGCTGCCCGAAGTTCTTGAGGACCCCGGCGAAGGCCAGCCCGAGCACGATCATCAGGACGCCGAGGACGCGCGAGATGACGTCCCGGTACTCCTGGAGGTCCCGGCCGACGAAGCCGAAGAGCGCGCCGCCGGAGACGAAGACGGCGGTGAAGCCGAGGACGAAGAGTCCGGCGCCGGCCAGCATCCGGCCGCGCCTGGCCTCGCCGAGGTCGGTGCCGGTGACGCCGGTGACGTACGACATGTAGCCGGGCACCAGCGGCAGGACGCAGGGCGAGAAGAACGAGACGAGCCCGGCGAGGAGCGCGATGGGGGCGGCGGCGAGGAGGGTGCCGTTGAGGACGGTCTGGTTCTCCGCGGCGGCGGCGAGCAGGGTCACGTGATCACTTCTCGGCGATCAGCGGGTCGACCATCTTGCGCAGGTCGTCCTCCGCGAGCGGGCCGATCGAGCGTGCGGCGATCTTGCCGTGCCGGTCGATGGCGATCGTGGAGGGGATGGACTGCGGGTTGAGGCTGCCCTTGGGGAAGCGCAGCATCAGCCGTCCGGTGGGGTCGAAGAGGCTCGGGTAGGGCACCTTGTGCTCTTCCTCGAAGCTGGTGGCCTGCGACTTCTCGGAGTCGCGGGTGTTGATCCCGAGGAACTGGACGCCCTTGTCCTTGGTCTCGTTCGCGACCTTGGAGAAGTTCGGTGCCTCGGCGATGCAGGGGCCGCACCATGATCCCCAGACGTTGAGGATGACGACCTTGCCCTTGTAGTCGGCGACGTCGAGCTGCTTGCCGGTGGTGGTCTCACCGGAGAGCTCGGGCGCCGGTTGCCGCTCGGCCTTCCTGACGGTGTCGACCCCGTTCTTGCCCTGGACGAACCGGGTCTGGGCCGAGCCGCCGGAAGCGCCGTCGCCGCAGGCGCTCAGCGTCAGCGCGGCGACCGCGGCGCCCGCGGTGAGCAGGGTGACGCGACGGCGGCTCGCAAGGCGGCGTGGGGCGCGGCAGGCACTCATGTGAAAAGTTTCGCATGGGCGTATTCCGGATCTTCCACACCCCCCTTCGCCGGCCGGACCGTCCCGCGGCGGTGCTTGTCAGGCCGCTGTCAGGTACGCCTTCCAGCCGCCGGCGGGCCGCTGCCCGACGGGGATGCGCTGGAGCTTGTGCAGCACCTCCGGGTCCTGTGCGTCGATCCAGTCGGTGAACTGCCGGAACGACACCAGACGGACATCCCGGGTCTGCTCATTGGCGATGTGCTTGATCGCGTCCTCGACGGCGTCCATATAGATGCCGCCGTTCCACTGCTCGAAGTGGTTTCCGACGAAGAAGGGGGCCCGGTTGGTCTCGTAGGCGCGGCGGAATCCGGAGATGTAGGCGTCGGTGGCCTGCTGCCGCCAGCCCGGGTAGTTGACCGGCGGGGCCTTCGTCGAATTCTTCGACTGATTGGCGAGGATGTTGTAGTCCATCGAGAGGACCTCGAAAGAGTGGCCCGGGAACGGGATCTGCTGGAGCGGGAAGTCCCAGAGGCCCATTTTCTTCTTCGGCCACATCTGCACACCGCCGGGTGAACTGGCGTCGTAGCGCCAGCCGATTTCCCTGGCGGTGGGCAGCAGATTCCGCTGCCCGAGGAGGCACGGCGTCCGGCTGCCGACCAGTTCCTTCCGGTAGTCGAAGGGCAGCGGGTCCATATCGGTGAATCCGGTGTGGGTACGCCACCGGGTGACGAAGGCCACCGCCTGGTCGATCTCGGACTGCCACTCCTCCGGGGTCCAGTGCCGGACGGCGCCGGTGCCGGAGCAGAAGTGCCCGTTGAAGTGGGTGCCGATCTCGTGGCCGTCCAGCCAGGCCTCCCGCACGTACTTCAGCGTCTCCCTGATGTGGTCGTCACTGAGGTAGCCGATGTCGGAGGCGCCCCGCGGGTTGTTCGGCGGCTCGTAGAGGTGCCGCTGGGATTCGGGGAGGAGGTACACCCCGGAGAGGAAGAAGGTCATGGCCGCGCCGTGGTCCCTGGCGAGCTTGAGAAAGCGAGGGAAGAGGCCGTTGCCGACCTCTCCCGCGCCGTCCCAGGAAAACACCACGAACTGTGGCGGGGTCTGACCGGGCTCCAGCCGTTCGGGGGATTTCGGCTGGTGCGGCTGGGCTCCGGAATGGGCTGTCGAACCGTCACCGATGAGCTGGGGGCGGGCCTGAACGGCGTTCTTCACACGCTGTTTGTTGGCCCCCGTGTCCGAGTCCGACGAGGAGCAGCCGGCGACGACCGGCGCCGCGGCCGCGCCGACTCCCATACTCAGCAGGTTTCGCCGACTGATCGCGCGCATTCCCTCGTCCCCTCGTGCTCGCCGAACTCAATATCCATATAAACGGACAACCGAGTGGAGGGCATGTCGAGCGTCGGGGACTCCGGGTCAGTCGCTCAGGTATTTCATTCCGCGGGCTTTTGACGTTGCGCCATGTGATGCAGCGTCAGGCACCGAATGCCTTGGCCTTTCCCTTGACGGGTTTGGCGCCCGCCAGAAGATGGGAGGGAACCAGGTCGCGCGCCGGTTCGCTGTACCCCACCGAAATGATCTTGTCGCCCTGGAAGGTGAACGACGTCAGCGAGGCCAGCGTGCACTGCCGCTTCCGCGGGTCGTGCCACAGCCGCCGCCGCTCCGCGAAGCTGCGCACGATCCAGATCGGCAGCTGGTGGCTGACCGCCACCGCCTCGTGGCCCCGCGCGGCGTCGCGCGCCGCGCCGAGCGCCGCCATCATCCGGACGACCTGCTCGATGTACGGCTCGCCCCAGGACGGCCGGAACGGGTTCGTCAGGTACCGCCAGTTCCCCGGCTTCTTCAGCGCGCCGTCGCCGACCCCGAAGGTCTTGCCCTCGAAGACGTTGCCCGCCTCGATCAGCCGGTCGTCGCTGGCCAGGTCCAGCCCGTGCGCGCCGGCGACCGGCGCCGCGGTCTCCTGCGCGCGCTCCAGCGGCGAGGCGACGACATGGGTGATGTCGCGCTCCGCGAGATGCTCCGCCACCCGGTCGGCCATCTTCCGGCCGAGGTCGGAGAGGTGGTAGCCGGGTCGGCGGCCGTAGAGCACGCCGTCGGGGTTGTGCACCTCGCCGTGCCGCATCAGATGCACGACGGTGATGTCTTCGCTGCTCATGTCACCCATTCATTCAGTCGTCTCAAGCGGTCGCCCGGCGCGTGCGCCGGAGCCGTGTCAGGCCGTCGCGGCGGCCGCGGCGCGCGCGGCGGCCGGCAGTGCGGCGGCGATCCGCTCGACGGCCGCCGTGTCGTGCGCGGTCGAGACGAACCACGACTCGAAGGCGGACGGCGGGAGGTAGACGCCCTGCGCCAGCATCGAGTGGAAGAAGGCGGTGAAGCGGAACAGCTCCTGCTTCTTGGCCGAGTCGTAGTCGGTCACCTCGGCGTCCGTGAAGAAGACCGTGAACATGTTGCCCGCGGCCTGCAGGCGGTGCGCCACGCCCTCCTTCGCCAGCGCGGCGGTGACCAGGCCCCGCAGCTCCGCCGAGACCGCGTCGAGCCGCTCGTACGCGGCGTCGTCCAGCAGCCGCAGCTGCGCGACACCGGCGGCGGTGGCGATCGGGTTCCCGGACAGGGTGCCCGCCTGGTAGACCGGGCCGGCCGGGGCGAGATGCGCCATGACGTCCGCGCGGCCACCGAAGGCCGCCGCCGGGAAGCCGCCGCCCATGACCTTCCCGAAGGTCATCAGATCGGGACGTACCCCATCGATCCCGTACCAGCCGGACTTGCTGACGCGGAAGCCGGTCATCACCTCGTCGGAGATGTAGAGCGCGCCGTTCGCGGAGCAGAGGTCCTTCAGGCCCTGGTTGAAGCCCGGCAGCGGCGGCACCACGCCCATGTTGCCCGGCGACGCCTCCGTGATCACGCAGGCGATCTCGCCCGGGTGCGCGGCGAACGCGGCCCGCACCGCCTCCAGGTCGTTGTACGGCAGCACGAGCGTGTCGCCGGCCTGCGCGCCGGTGACGCCCGGCGTGTCGGGCAGACCGAGGGTCGCCACGCCCGACCCGGCCGCGGCCAGCAGCGCGTCCACGTGCCCGTGGTAGCAGCCGGCGAACTTGACGACCTTCGGGCGGCCGGTGAAGCCGCGGGCCAGCCGGATCGCCGACATCGTCGCCTCGGTGCCGCTGGAGACCAGCCGCACCTGCTCGACCGGCTCGACCCGGGCCACGATCTCCTCGGCCAGCTCGACCTCACCGGCCCCCGGCGTACCGAAGGACGTACCGCGTGCGACGGCCTCCTGGACCGCGGCGATGACCTCGGGGTGCGAGTGGCCGAGGATCATCGGTCCCCACGAGCACACGAGGTCGACGTATTCACGGCCGTCGGCGTCGGTGAGGTACGGACCGGTACCGGACACCATGAACCGGGGCGTACCGCCCACCGCGCGGAACGCCCGCACCGGTGAATTGACGCCGCCCGGCGTCACGGCGGACGCACGGTCGAACAGCGACTGCGAAACAGGGGCTTCATAGGGAAAAGACACGGCGATCCTGACCTGCATGAACGGAGGGAGGGCGGCGGCGCGCGGACGCGGCCCGGCTGACATCGGTGCGGGAATCCCCTCGCGGTACGCCTTCAGGCGCCGCTCGGTTCATTCTCGATCCTTTTTTGATTCCTCTCGCTTTCGACCGGGCGTCAGCCCCCACTCGTCTGCGAAACTGTGGAGACGTACGAGTAAGTCACGCAAGCAATGGTCTCAGAGGCGCACGGGGGCGTGCGGCCGGGCGTTTCACACGCCGGTGACGGGGGAGGTCTCTGAGACGATGATCGGGTTGCGCGGCTGGGGCTGCGAGTGGTCGGGTGGAGATATGCATCGCGGTGGCGAACTGGGCGAGGGAACCAATGACCGGGGTCCCGAGCGCGCCCAGCGCGGCCGTCACCGGCGCGAGGACACCGCGGGCGAGCGGACCACGCGCGAGGACACCACGGGCGACAGGACCACGGGCGGGGAAATCAGAGGCGGCCGCATGGGGGTGACGTACAGGTACTTCGGCGCGCCCAACGGCGCGACCGCGGCCCGGGTACCGGTCTCCATGCGCCCCGAGGAGCTCGGCGGTGACGAGCTCGGCATGGGCGGCATGTTCAGCAAGATCAAGCCGGAGACGATGGCCGCCATGGTCCTCACCGGTATAGAGGGCATACCGCTCCATAAGGTTCCGCCGCTGGAGCTTGTCGTCCTCCACCCCGACTACGCCGTCGTCAAGCTCCCCATGACCGTGGTCGATCCGCTGCGCGGGGTCGGCGAGGAGTCGGTCGGCGCGGCCGCCTTCATCTGGTCCACGGTCCCCGACCGCGGCGGCCCGCGGGACGCCTTCGGCGTCTACCAGCTGCTGCACGAGTGGCAGGACTTCAGCCACCGGCTGCACGAGGCGGGGCACCAGGCGTACTGCCTGGTCTGGCCGTAACGGTTCAGCGCGGGCGCGGCGCCTGCCCAGGAGGGCGGCGCCGGGCCCCTCACCACGTGGGGCGCGCCGAGACGCCGCCGTCCACGACCAGATCGTGCCCGGTGATCCAGGCCGCCATCGGCGAGGCGAGGAAGACACAGGCGTCGCCCACGTCCTGCGGTGTGCCCAACCGCCCGGTGGGGACCGCCGCCTGCCAGCGCTGCACCCCCTCCGGCCAGTCCTCCGCCAGGCCGGGCCGGCCGATCAGGCCCGGCGAGACGCTGTTGACACGGATGCCGTCCGGGCCGTATTCGAGTGCCGCGGCGCGGGCGTGCATCACCACCGCCGCCTTCGACGCGCAGTAGTGGGCGTGCGACGGCGCCGGGCGGTCCGCCTCGATCGAGGCGATATGGGTCACCGATCCGCCGCCGGCCGCCCGCATCACGGCCGCCGCGGCCTGGGTGCAGGCGAAGACGCTGTGCACGTTCGGGTCCGCCACCGCCCGCCAGTCGGCGAGCGACATCGCCGCCAGCTCCTGGGTCGGCTGCACGCCCGCGTTGTTCACCAGCGCGGTGAGCCGGCCGCGCCAGCCGGCCGCCTCCGTCACCAGCCGGTGGCACTCCTCCTCCACGGCCAGGTCCGCCTGGAGCGCCAGCGCGCTCCCGCCGTCCGCCGCGATCCGCGCGACCAGCTCCCGCGCGGCGTCGGCGCCCGTGCGGTAGTGCGCCACGACGGCGGCGCCCGCGGCGGCGAACCGCAGCGCGATACCGCGGCCGAGGACGCCGGCGGCGCCGGTGACGAGAACGACCTGGCCCCGGAGGTCGGGGAGGGCGGAGTGGTTGCTGGCCTCGGCCGGGGTGTGGCCCGCCGGGGTGGCGCCAGTCGGGGTGTCTCCGGCCGGGGTGTCGGTCACGGCCGGCTCAGGGCGGTGATCCACTCTGCCTCCTCGGGGAAGCGCGCGGCCAATGCGGCGCCGTCCCCGTGCTCGTAGTCCTCGAAGGTGAAACCGGGCGCCATCGTGCAGCCGAAGAGCGCCCAGGAGCCGCCGTCGGCGACCTCGGCCGCCATCCACGTCCCGGCCGGGACCGTGAACTGGACGTGCTGCCCGTCCAGCACGTCCGGCCCGAGGACCACCGTCCGGGACGTGCCCCCGCCGGAGTCCTCCCGGAGGAGGTGGAGGGTGAGCGGATCGCCCCGGTAGAAGTGCCAGATCTCGTCGGACGGCAGCCGGTGCACGGCGGAGAAGTCGCCCGGTTCGGCGGTCAGCAGCATCACGATCGCCGTCCCCTCGGGCCGCCCGTCGGGGCGCTCGGGGCCCTCCCAGGTGGAGCGGTACCGCCCGCCCTCACGGGGCAGCGGCACCAGCCCGTAGAACTCGGCCAGTGCCTCGGGGAGGCGGTCACGGGCGGTGCGGTGCTCTTCCATCTGCGGGCTGCCTCCGCCTCGTTGCACGACTGCCGGTGGCTTCACCCTAGGCACGAAGTCCGGGCGGCGCGCTCTTCATCCAGCCATGTCCGGGCGGCGGCCGACGCCCCGTCAGCCGTCCGCTTCAGCAGGCCTCCCGTGCGGGGCGCGGCCCGTCTCCGTCAGCAGCGCCTCCAGGTCACCGGCGCCGGGCGGTCCGGGGTGTGGCCGAAATCCACGTCCTTCTTCGCGGCCGGCGACCGGAGGCGACGACCGCCTGGAAGAGGTGGTCGAGCAGCGCCCGTACGTCGTACTCGGCGCAGGGCGTCGCCCACCCCAGCTGGTCGTCACGCACCGCGCGCACTACCGGGAGCGCCGCCCCGGCCGCCGCGTCGCGCAGCGTGGGTGGGGGTAGCGGGCGCCGCTCAGGGGTGTTCGGCCGTCAGATAGCGCTGGACGGTGGGTGCCAGCCAGGCGATGACCTCGTCGTGGCTGAGGCCGACGGCCGGCGGGAGGTGCAGCACGTAGCGGCACAGCGCCATGCCGAGTATCTGGGAGGCGATCAGCGCGGCGCGGGTCGGCGCTTCCTCGGGGACCGGGCAGACCGCGGCGAGGACCGGCTTGATCTGCTCGGCGAACACCCCGCGCATGCGCTCGGCGCCCGCCTCGTTGGTGACGCCGACCCGCATCATCGCGGTCAGCGTCTCGTCGCACTCCCAGCGCTCCAGGAAATGGCGTACGAGCCGGGCGCCCGCCTCGTCGCGCGGGTGGTGGGAAAGGTCCGGGGCGTGCACCTCGATCTCGGAGGCGGCCGCGAAGAGGCCGGCCTTGTTGCCGTAGTAGCGCATCACCATCGACGGGTCGATCGCGGCGTCCCTGGCGATGGCGCGGATGGTGGCGCGCTCGTAGCCGTCCGCGGCGAAGCGGTCCCTGGCGGCGGCGAGGATCGCGGCCCGGGTCGCGGCGGAGCGGCGGGGGCGGGCGGGGTCGGCCGCGCCACCCGGCGCGGGGGCGTCAGTCGGGGCGGCGGGGGCGGTTCCCGGCCCGGCGTCCATGGAGGGGGCGTGTTCGGCCATGCCCACAACAGTAGGCCAACGCTTGTTGACATGCCAGACCTGACCGCCCTACGCTTGCCAACAAGCGTTGACCAACATGCGTTGACCTGCTGTTGCGAGCACTGCCACTGGAGGCGGAGACCATGGATGCCATGAACCGCAAGACCGGCCCGGACGACGCGACCGGGGCCGAGGAGACCCGCGCGGTACGCGACACGGACGTCCTCGTCGTGGGCGCCGGCCCGACCGGCCTGCTGCTCGCCGGAGACCTGGCCGAGGCAGGGCTGGGAGTCACCCTCCTGGAGCGCCGCCCCGCCAAGATCAGCAACCTCACCCGCGCCCTCGTCGTGCACGCCCGCACCCTGGAGCAGCTCGACGCCCGCGGCCTCGCCGACGAGCTGATCGCCGGCGGCCATCCGGTCACCGGCCTCCGCCTCTTCGGCCGGGCCACCATCGACCCGACCCGGCTCCGCTCCCGCTTCCCCTTCGTCCTGGTCACGCCCCAGTACGAGGTCGAGCGGCTGCTGGAGCGCCGGGCCCGGCGGGCCGGTGTCACCTTCCGGCACGACGCCGAGGTGCTCGGCCTCGACCAGGACGCCGAGGGGGTGACGGTGCGCTTCCGGACCGCCGAGGGCCTCGGCACCGTCCGCGCCGCCTATGCGGTCGGCACCGACGGCGTCCGCAGCACCGTCCGGGAGGCGGTCGGCCTGCCGTTCCCCGGCAAGTCCGTGATCCGGTCCCTGGTCCTCGCCGATGTCCGGCTGGCCCAGAAGCCCGAGTCACCCCTCACCCTCCAGGCCAACGGCGACGCGTTCGCGCTGATCGCCTCGTTCGGCGGCGGCTGGTACCGCGTCATCGGCTGGAACCGCCACCGCCAGGCCGACGACGACGCGCCCGCCGGCCTCGACGAGATCCGCGAGCTGACCCGGCTCGCCCTCGGCAGTGACTACGGGATGCACGACGCCCGCTGGGTCTCCCGCTTCCACAGCGACGAGCGCCAGGTTCCCGACTACCGCGTCGGCCGTGTCTTCCTCGCCGGTGACGCCGCACATGTGCACTCCCCCGCCGGCGCCCTGGGCATGAACACCGGCCTGCAGGACGCCGCCAACCTCAGCTGGAAACTGGCCGCGGTGCTCCGGGGCCGCGCCGCCGACAGCCTGCTGGACAGCTATCAGACCGAGCGCCACCCGGTGGGCCGGCAGGCCCTGCGCAGCAGCGGCGCCCTCATCCGGATCGCCCTGCTGCACAGCGCCCCCGGACTGGCCGTCCGCTCGTTCGCCGCCCAGCTCGTCAACCATCTGCCGCCGCTGTCCCGCCGGGCGGTCCGCACGATCTCCGGTCTCGGCATCGCCTATCCGGCCGGGCCCGGCGCCCACCCCCTCGCGGGCCACCGCGCCCCCGACATCCACCTGGCGGGCGGCGGGCGCCTCTACGAACTCCTCCGCCGGGGCCGGTTCGTCCTCATCACCCCCGCCGACGAGCCGGGCCTCGCGCCGACGGCGGCGAACGGCGGGGACTCCTCACGCCCCGCCGAGGCAGGTGTGGTGACAGCCTCCTGGCGGAGCGCCCGCCGCACCGTCCTGCTGGTGCGCCCCGACGGCTATATCGCCTGGGCCACCGACGCCACCGCCCCCGCCGCGCGCGCCGCGGCGCTGCGGAACGCGCTCGCCCACTGGACCGGTGCCGAGGACGCCGCTGCCATAGCCACCGCCCTCACCCCGCCAGCACATGCCGCAGATATGACCGCGGGTCGCTGAGATAGCGCCGCCAGTGGTCGACCAGCCCCAGCTCCGCCCACTCCACCCGCCGCATCCCGTGCTCGCCGACCTCGACGATCTCGGCGCCGGGCAGCGCCGTCAGCAGCGGGGAGTGGGTGGCGCAGATGATCTGCGCGCCGCTGCTCCCCAACTCGTCCATCAGGCCCACCAGTTCCAGGCAGGAGGAGAAGGACAGGGCCGCCTCCGGCTCGTCCATCACATACAGGCCGCGCTGCGCGAACCGCTCCCGGAAGGCCATCAGAAAGCCCTCGCCATGGCTCATGTCGTCCGGGGACCGCGACAGCTTCAGCGCGCTCCGCTCCCGGTTCAGCGCCTCCATCGCCGTCTCGGCCCGGAGGAAGAACCCCCGCCGGCGGACCCGCGGCCCGCGCACCATCCGGCGCCCCTCGTGCGTCGGGTCGAACCGCATCAGCCCGCCGAGCAGGGAGGCCTCCCGTGAGCCGGCGTACTTGTATCCGGCCGAACCCCCGTAGGAATCCAGCCCGAAACCCTCCGCCAGCGCCTCGGCCAGGGTCGACTTCCCC
This sequence comes from Streptomyces sp. NPDC048612, assembly GCF_043199295.1. Taxonomy (NCBI): domain Bacteria; kingdom Bacillati; phylum Actinomycetota; class Actinomycetes; order Kitasatosporales; family Streptomycetaceae; genus Streptomyces; species Streptomyces sp. NPDC048612. Next base: position 33,878 of record NZ_JBICVV010000029.1, on the reverse strand, counting down.
GAGCCGTTCTCCCCCACCAGGAACGTGACCGGGGCGCCGAAGGCCAGTCCCTCCTCCGCCAGCTGGCGCACACACGGCACCGTCCAGGGCCAGCCGTCCTCGGCCCTCCCCGACCCCTCCGGAACGTCCACGTAAGCCCGTTCGATCAGCATGCCCCCGAAGCTCTCACACCCCACTGACAGCCACCCCGCCCACGAGCCCACCCCGCTACAAGCCACCCACCAACCACCGGCCCGCCCACCCCGGCCCCCGCCCCCCGCTCCGTACGCTGTGCCCATGCTCATCGCCCGCTCCGTCGCGCTGTTCGTCGTCGCCGCCCTCTTCGAGATCGGTGGCGCCTGGCTGGTCTGGCAGGGCGTCCGCGAGCACAAGGGCTGGGCCTGGATCGGCGCCGGAGTACTGGCGCTCGGTGTCTACGGCTTCGTCGCCACGCTCCAGCCGGACGCCGCGTTCGGCCGCATCCTCGCCGCGTACGGCGGTGTCTTCGTCGCCGGATCGCTGGCCTGGGGCATGGTCGCCGACGGCTACCGCCCCGACCGCTGGGACGTGATCGGCGCGCTGGTCTGCCTGGCCGGCGTGGCAGTGATCATGTACGCCCCCAGGGGACGTTGACCGGCCTGCATATCCTGGCGGCGGACCGTCCTTCCCGGCTCGTGACGAGCAGGGGCCCCATCGCCCGAGGAGACCGCATGACCGCCGAGGCCCGTACCGCCGTCGTCACCGGAGCGAGCAGTGGCATCGGCGCCGCCACCGCGCGAGCGCTGGCCGCGGCCGGCTACCACGTGGTGCTCACCGCCCGCCGCAAGGACCGCATCGAGGCGCTCGCCGCCGAGCTGCCGGATGCCGAGGCCTACGCCCTCGATGTCACCGACCGCGCGGCCGTGGACGCCTTCGCGGCCGAGCTCGGCCGCCTCCCCTCCATCGACGTCCTGGTCAACAACGCCGGGGGCGCGCTCGGCGCGGAGCCGGTCGCCACCGGTGACCCCGCCGACTGGCGGACCATGTACGAGGTCAATGTGCTGGGCGTGCTCCATGTGACCCAGGCACTGCTGCCCGCGCTCACCGCCTCCGGCGACGGCACCGTCGTCGTGCTCTCCTCCACCGCGGGTCACGGCACCTACGAGGGCGGCGGCGGTTATGTCGCGGCCAAGCACGGTGCGCATGTCATCGCCGAGACCCTCCGCCTGGAGCTGTGCGGCGAGCCGGTGCGCGTCATCGAGGTCGCCCCGGGCATGGTCAAGACCGACGAGTTCGCCACTACCCGCTTCCGCGGCGACACCACCAAGGCCGCCAAGGTCTACGAGGGCGTCGACCAGCCGCTCACCGCGGACGACGTCGCCGACACCATCACCTGGGCGATCACCCGCCCCTCCCATGTCAATGTCGACCTGCTGGTGGTCCGCCCCCGCGCCCAGGCCTCCAACTCCAAGGTCCACCGGCGCGGTTGAGCCACCCGGCGGGGCGGCCCCGGCCGGGGCCCCGCCGGTGCCGCCCCGGCCTCAGTGCTTGAACGCGGCCGCCTCGCCCGGCTCGCTCTCCAGTGCCGCACGGTCGAACCACAGCATGAGGAGGAAGAACAGCCCGCCCGCGAGGAGCAGGCCGACCACGATCACCACGGAGACCAGCGCCTCCCGGGGCGCCACCAGCACGAACAGCGCGAACAGCGTCCACACCAGCGCACAGATCGCGACCGGCAGTTCGAAGCGCCCGAGGTCGAACGCGCCCTTCCGGCGGTCCAGCCCCCGGCGGACCGCCAGGTAGAGCACGATCGTCGAGCCGTAGATGAGGGCCGGGAGGATCGTCGACGCGGTGATCAGCTCCAGCAGTGCGGCCCCCGGCAGCGCGACCATCAGGACGACCCCGAGGGCGAAGATCAGGACCGTGGCCGGGACCGGGGTCCGGGTGCGCGGGCTGACCCGCCGCATCAGCCGGTGCGCGGGGAAGCGGGCGTCGCGGGACATCGCGAAGATCATCCGCGAGCAGGCGACCATCACCACCATCCCGGCGCCGAAGAAGGCGAAGGAGATCGCGACCAGCAGCGTCCGCTCCACCACCGGACCGAGGTGATCACGCATGATCGCGGCGACCGGTGAGCCGCTGGCGCTGATCCGGGGGATGTCGTCGATCGCGACGGTGAGCGCGAGCAGGAACAGCATGCCCAGCACCCCGGCCGCCACGACCGATCCCACGATGGCGCGCGGGACGCTGCGATGGGGGTCCTTGGCCTCCTCGGCCAGGTTCGCGGCGGAGTCGAAGCCGACGAGCGTGGCCAGGCCCATGATCATCGCGAGCATCAGCCCGCCGCCGACACCGAAGTAGTGGGGGGCGTGCGCGGCGACACCGCGCGAGGTGAGGTTGCCGGCCGCGCCGTCACCGGTGACCACCACGGCGATGGTGAGCGCGAGCACCAGGACCACGACGAGGACCAGTTCGACCCCGACCGCGGCCGAGTTGATCAGGCTGACGAGGCGCGTCGAGGCCACGGCGAGCACGGCCTGCAGGAACAGCACGATCAGGGTGATCAGCCGCGCGGTGTCCTCGTCCGGCGCGAGGCCGACGAGCGGCATGAAGGCCTGGCTGGCCAGCGCGTTGTCGACGGCCAGCACGGCGATCGCCAGATAGCAGAAGGTCAGCCAGCCGAACCCCCAGCCGACCTTCGGGTTGGCCAGCCGGGAGGCCCACTGGTAGGAGGACCCGCTGAGCGGGATACGGGCCGCGAGCTGCGCGACCACCAGCGCCACCAGGATCTGGCCCACCGTCGCGATGACCCACAGCCAGATCCCGACCGGCCCCGCGTTCTGCAGCACATCGTCGTAGGTCGAGAAGATGCCGACCGCCACCGAGATGAACGCGAACGAGATCGCGAACACCTGGAAGGGGCCGAGCGTCCGCTTCAGCTCCTGCCGGTAGCCGCCGAGTTCGACGGAACCGTCGCCGTTCTGTCCGCCCGTCGGCGCGTCCGCCACCTCGGTCACCTCACCCTTCCTCAGCCCCCGTACGGCTCCGCACGCCGCGACAGACCCCGACCAGCGCCCCATTCTGGCCGGTTATGTCGCGTTTCCCGCGGAGGTGACACGGCGTGCGCCCGGCCGCCGCCCCCTCGGCCCGGGTGGCGGCCGCTCGGCCATTCGGCCGCGGCCGGCTCGCGCACCGGGCCGGACCCGGGTGTCGTGGACACCGGATGCGTGCCGGCGTCCCGCACCTGGGCGGCATCGGACGCTCAGCCGTGGAGGGACGAGGCATGCTCATATCCGGGCCGATAACGGGCCGCAGGCGTCGCGCCGCGGCCGTCGCCGCCGTGCTGACCTGCTCGGCGGTACTGACCGGGCCGGACCCGGCCGCGGCCGGCGGCCCGCCGTCACCATCGGCGGGCGCCCCGCGGCTGGAGTGGCGCCCCTGCGTCCGGGGCAGCGCCTTCGACTGCGCCAGCGCGCGAGTACCGCTGGACTACCGGAACCCCCGCGGCCGCACCATCGAGCTGGCCGTCATCAAGCGGCCCGCGACCGACCCCCGGCGGCGCATCGGCACCCTCTTCTTCAACCCCGGCGGCCCCGGCGGGCCCGGCACCGTGCAGATGCCGCAGCTCTACCCGCTCTTCCCGCGCGAGGTGCGCGAGCGGTTCGACATCGTCAGCTGGGACCCGCGCGGGATCGGCAGCAGCACCGCCGTGAACTGCTTCGCGACACCCGGGGAAGCCAGGGCCTGGGTGACCGGCAAACCGGCCGGCTTCCCGGTGGACGCGCGGCAGCGGGCGTCCTGGATCGCCGCGTACCGGGATCTGGGCCGGCGCTGTGAACGGCGGGACCCCGAGCTGCTGCGCCATGTGTCGACCGCCGACACCGCCCGCGACCTCGACCTGCTCCGGCAGGCAGTGGGCGAACCGCAGCTCAGCTACCTCGGGATCTCGTACGGCACGTTCCTGGGCGCCACCTACGCCAACCTGTTCCCCGGCCGGGTCCACGCGATGGTCCTCGACAGCAGCATCGACCCGCAGGCCTGGACGAACCACGCCTCCTCCGCCGCGCCCCGGCTCACGACCTTCCTCCGTATGGGCGCGGACCTCGGGGCGGCCGCCACCCTGGACCAGTTCCTCACCAAGTGCGGCGCGACCACCACCGCCCGCTGCGCCTTCTCGGCCGGCGGCCCGAAGGCGACCCGGGACAAGTTCGACCAGCTGCTGCGGCGGCTCCGGGAGCACCCCGTGGGCACCTGGACCTACGGCCGGACCGTCGGTGACGTCGTGAACGGCCTCTACCACCTCCACCCCGGCTGGACGAACCTCGCCGAACGGCTGCAGGCCCTGTGGCAGGGCCGGATTCCGGCGCCGTCCCCGCTCCCGGCCGCGCCGCCGGTCCCGTACCCGAACCCGTATCTGGGCGACGAGCAGGCCGCCGCGGTGTTCTGCAGCGACAGCCCCAATCCGGGTGACCCCGGCGTCTACCACGCGCTGGAGGACTTCAGCGCCCGGCGGGCGGGCGAGGCCGGACGCTTCTGGACCTGGGCCGCGGAGCCCTGTGCCACCTGGCCGGCGCTCGCCGCCAACTCCTACCGCGGCCCGTGGAACCGGCCGACGGCACACCCCGTCCTGGTGGTCGGCACCACCTACGACCCCGCCACCCCCTACTCGGGCGCCCAGGCCCTGGCCGGGGAACTGGCCCACGCCCGCCTGCTCACCCACCACGGGTACGGGCACACCGCGCTGACCAACCCCAGCAGCTGCGTCAACGCCCACGAGAGCCGTTACCTCATCGACGGCACCCTCCCGCCGCCCGGAACGGCCTGCCGGCAGGACACGCCCCCCTTCGCCGCGCCCAGGCCGAGCGGCGGCGTCGCCACCGGCGGCGGCGCGACGGCGGGCCGCCGCCCCTGAGCCGGCGCTTCACGGGCCGGGCGCCGCCTCAGCCCTTCACGCAGATGACCTGCTTGAGCTTGGCGACGACCTCGACCAGGTCCCGCTGCTGATCGATGACCTTCTCGATCGGCTTGTAGGCACCCGGGATCTCGTCCACCACACCGGAGTCCTTACGGCACTCCACACCCCGCGTCTGCTCCTCCAGATCCCGGGTGGAGAACCGCTTCTTCGCGGCGTTCCGGCTCATCTTCCGGCCGGCGCCGTGCGAGGCGGAGTTGAAGGACGCGGCGTTGCCCAGGCCCTTGACGATGTACGAACCGGTGCCCATCGAGCCCGGGATGATCCCGTACTCCCCGCTGCCCGCCCGGATCGCACCCTTACGGGTCACCAGCAGGTCCATGCCGTCGTAGCGTTCCTCCGCCACATAGTTGTGGTGGCAGGAGATCACCTCGTCGAAGGTCACCCGGGCCTTCTTGAACTCCCTGCGGACGACGTCCTGGAAGAGGGCCATCATCACGGCGCGGTTGTGGCGCGCGTACTCCTGCGCCCAGAACAGGTCGTTGCGGTACGCCGCCATCGGCGGGGTGTCCGCGATGAAGACGGCGAGATCCCGGTCGACCAGGCCCTGGTTGTGCGGCAGCTTCTGGGCCTGGCCCATGTGGTGCTCGGCCAGCTCCTTGCCGATGTTGCGGGAGCCGGAGTGCAGCATCAGCCACACCACCCCGTCGTCGTCGAGGCAGAACTCGATGAAGTGGTTGCCCGAACCGAGCGACCCCATCTGCTTCGTGGCCCGCTCCTGACGGAACTTGACCGCCTCGGCGACCCCGTCGAACCGCGCCCAGAAGTCGTCCCACCGGGCCGTCGGGAAGCCGTGCAGCCGCCCCGGGTCCACCGGGTCGTCGTGCATCCCCCGGCCCACCGGAATCGCCTGCTCGATCTTCGAGCGCAGCCGGGAGAGGTCGCCGGGCAGGTCGTCGGCGGTGAGCGAGGTGCGGACCGCGCTCATCCCGCAGCCGATGTCGACCCCGACGGCCGCCGGGCAGACCGCGCCGCGCATGGCGATCACCGAGCCGACCGTGGCGCCCTTCCCGTAGTGGACGTCCGGCATCACGGCCAGGCCCTTGATCCACGGCAGGGTGGCGACATTGCGCAGCTGCTGCATCGCGACGCCCTCGACCGTGGCGGGGTCCGTCCACATCCGGATCGGTACCTGGGCACCCGGTACCTCGACGTACGACATAACTCCCTCATTCCCCCGAATTCATGAAAAACGCAAAAGCCGGACAAACTACCGGATCTTGGACGGCGGACCGGCGTGCGCGGCAAGACGTGCGATAGACATTGTGTCCATCGGCCGCCGACCGGCGGCAACCGCATTTCGTAGGGGAAGGAGCCGCGAACGATGCCACGCAAGCCGTTCGTACCCGGTGCCGCACTGGTGGTGGCCGCGGCACTGGCCGCCGGCCTCACCGCCTGCACCGGCGGCTCCGGCTCCGACGGCGAGGACGGTGACGCCAAGAGCGGCGGCACCAGCACGTCGAGCCAGGCCGCCGAACCGGGCCGCTACCAGACCCTCCCCGAGGCCTGCGGGCTGCCCGCCCGCGGCACCCTCCGCGACCTGCTGCCCGGCGACGGCCAGCAGCTCTCCCGCACCGACGCCAAGAAGATCTACGGCGGCCAGCCGGACATCACCTACGACACCGACCGCCGCGTCGGCTGCCGCTGGACCCGCGAGACCACCGCGGGCACCCGCCACCTGGGCCTCGACATCCAGCGCGTGGTGTCGTACGACGCCGCGGTCAGCGATGACGACAAGGCGCAGGGGATCTACGACAGCAAGGAGCTGGACGCCCAGATCCCGCCCGGCGGCGCGGGCTCCGCCTCGCCCGGCAGCCCGAGCCCGTCCGCCTCGAAGGGCGGCAAGGGCAAGGAGCAGGGCAAGGGAACCACCACGAACAGCGCGCCGGACGCCAAGGGCGAGAAGGGGGAGGCGGCGGCCTCCGGGAGCCCTTCGGCGGCCTCCAGCCCCAGTGGCGACGCCGGCGCGGACCCCACTGCGGACCCCAGCGCGGGCCTGGGCGACTCCACCGCCCCGCGCGTCCTGGACGACCTCGGGGACGCGGCCTTCCTCAATGACAAATTGGTCACAGCGGACTCCGGCGTGCACCGCGACGTCACTGTGGTCTTCCGCACGTCGAACGTCATCGTGACGCTCACCTACGACCAGTGGTCCACGGACAAGGCGAAGCTGCCGGACAGCCAGGAACTGCAGGACAAGGCCCGTTCGCTGGCCGGTGAGCTGTCCGACAGCCTCAGCGAATAGCCCGGATTAGACGCATTGCCCGAATTGGCAAGTACGAGGAAATGCGCCAGGTTTGGGCATTGCGCTCATCCGCCGGAACCGGTCACCCGCTCGCCGCGCCGCGTACCGTGCCCCCTAAGGGCCTGCCCGGGGATCGTCCACAGGCCCTGACCCTGCCCGTACGGGAGGAAAGGCGGAACCCCGCCACGGCCGTGCGCCCGCGCCGGCCTGACGACGACGAACAGCGAAGGAACCATGCACCGTTCAGCCAAGCGCCTCGCCAGCCTTCTCACCTGCGCAGCAGTACCGGTGCTGCTCGTCGCCGGCTGCTCCGGCTCGGACAGCGACAGCTCCGGTGACGCCTCCGCCTCCACCGCCTCCAGCGGCTCCGCCAAGCCCAAGCCGAGCGTCGCGCCGGCGAAGTTCAAGAAGCTGCCGAACCCGTGCTCGGCGTTCTCCAAGGACAGCGTCAAGAAGATGCTGCCCAAGGCGAAGGACGACGCCGGCGAGCGGGGCACCTCCACGGACAACTCCGCCCACGGCACCTGCTCCTGGAGCAGCTCCGACGAGAACGGGGTCGACGGCACGCAGTTCCGCTGGCTCGACATCGGCTACCAGCGCTACGACTCCGACCCGGGCGTCGGCTCCGGTGAGAAGCGCGCCACGGACTTCTACACCAAGCAGGTCACCGACGCCAAGGACACCAAGGGCGCCAAGAAGCTGACGGCCGTGAAGACCTCCGGCACCGGCGACGAGGCGACCGCGATCACCTACGACGTGAAGAAGGAGGACAACGACTTCAAGAACACCACGATCGTCGCCCGCACCTCCAACATCGTCGTCACGATCAACTACAACGGTGCCGGCCTGGCGGGCGCCGACTCCCCCAAGAGCGCCGACCTGCTCAAGAAGGCCCAGGCCGCCGCCAAGGAAGCCGTCAGCGCCGCCACCAAGACCAACGGCTGACCCCGGCCTCCCCCTCCCGTGCCCCCGGCCCCGGCCGGGGGCACCTCCCGTCCGGGGCCGGGCCCCTGGCCGCCCCCTCGACGTGAAGCACCCCGGCCCGCCACCGGCCGGAACCTCATCGTGACCCGGCCCCCTCCGTACCGGCACACGCCCTCCCGTACGCGTGTGCCAGGCTGTCGCTCGCAACAGACCGACTAAGAGGGGTTCTCGGGTGGCCGCGCCACTGAAGCTGACACGCACACACCGGATACTCATCGGGGTGGTCATCACCGGCGCGGTGGTCATCGCCGGCATCGGCTTCGCCGGCTCCTACGCGGCCGTGCGGGAACTGGCCGTCAGGAAGGGCTTCGGCAGCTTCGCCTACTTCTTCCCCATCGGCATCGACGCGGGCATCTGTGTCCTGCTCGCCCTGGATCTGCTGCTGACCTGGATACGCATGCCGTTCCCGCTGCTGCGGCAGGCGGCGTGGCTGCTGACGGTGGCGACGGTGGCGTTCAACGCCGCCGTGGCCTCCGATCCCCTGGGCATGGGCATGCACGCCGTCATCCCGGTGCTGTTCGTCGTCACCGTCGAGGCCGCCCGGCACGCCGTCGGCCGGATCGCCGACATCACGGCGGACAAGCACATGGAGGGTGTGCGCCTCACGCGCTGGCTGCTGTCGCCGGTCCCGACGTTCCTGTTGTGGCGGCGGATGAAGCTGTGGGAGCTGCGGTCGTACGACGCGGTGATCAAGCTGGAGCAGGAACGGCTCGTGTACCAGGCACGTCTGCGTTCGCGCTTCGGGCGGGGCTGGCGTCGTAAGGCTCCCGTGGAGTCCCTGATGCCGCTGCGGCTCGCGCGGTACGGGGTGCCGCTGGCGGAGACCGCTCCCGCGGGGCTCGCCGCGGCGGGCATCGAACCGCAGGTGACGCCGGCGCCGCGGCAGTCCGTGACACCCGCCCTGGAGCCCAGGCCCCAGGAGCCCAGGCCCCAGGAGCCGAGGGCCGAGGAGCCGGAGTCCCAGGAGCCCGCCGCGGAGCTGCCGAGCCAGTGGTTCGCTGCGCCGCAGCAGGTGGCGTATCAGGGTGACTACGACCCGGCGTACGTCCCGGAGCAGGAGCAGCAGCTCGCGTACGACGAGCACCAGCAGGCGCCGGCGCCCGAGCAGGGCCCGGTGCCCGCGCCGCGCGCGCCGGAGCCCGGGCCGCAGGTCCCGGTGCCGACCGGGGCGGGTGGCACGCGCCCGCTCGGCAAGGGCACCCCCGACGCGGACCCGCAGCCCGCCCAGGCACCGGTCACGGCCCCGACCGACGAGGAGCTGTACCAGGTGTTCCGGCACTCGATAGAGGGCGAAGGCATGCCCACACCGGGCGCGTTCGCGGCGAACCTGCAGGCGCAGTACGGGGTGCGCCTCCAGTCGCGGGACCTGAACCGCTGCATGGACCAGTTCAGCGACCGCCTCAACGCGGAGATGATGGACGAGCACATCGCGTGACCCGCACACCGGGGGCCGGACACCTCCCGTAGGGGACCGGCCCCGGCAACGCCCCTACACCGCCCCGGAGTTCGCCCGCTGCTGCTTGCGCTTCTTGGCCGTGTCGCCCCAGACGGCGAGCGCCGCACCGGCCGCGAAGAGGCCGACGTAGGCGGGGGACGGCAGGTGGAACCAGTGCGGCAGCAGCCCCCAGGCGCCGTCGAAGAAGACCTGCCCGAGGAAGCCCATCGCGCCCTGGATCATGATGATGAAGCCGATTAACCCTCTCATGGCTTCAGCCTGAAGCGTTCGGCCCCGGGAATCCTCGTCCCCGGGGCCGAACCCTGCTCCTCCCTCAGGCGGAGGCCGCACCGGGGTGTCTACGACTCCCCGGCAGCGGCACCGCGCGGCGCGTCATCCGCCGAGCAGCTTGCGCACCCGGCCGGCGCCGACGGCCAGCAGCAGGGTGGGCAGCCGCGGCCCGGTGTCCCGGCCGACCAGCAGGTTGTAGAGCAGGGCGAAGAACGCGCGCTGGGCGACCTTCAGCTCCGGGGTCGGCTTGGCGTCCGGCTCCAGACCGGCCTGGACCTTCGGCACGCCGTAGACCAGCGTGGTCAGACCGTCCAGCGACCAGTGCGTGTCGAGGCCTTCGAGCAGCAGCCGCAGCGAGCCGCGGGCCTGTTCGTCGAGGGTGCCGAGCAGCTCCTCGTCGGGCTCCTCGCGGACGATGGTGCGCTGCTCGGCCGGGACCTGGGTGGCGATCCAGTGCTCGGCCTTGCCGAGCCGCGGCCGGGTCTCGTCCAGCGAGGTGACGGGGTTGTCCGGGTCCAGTTCGCTCAGAATCCGCAGCGTCTGCTCGTCGTGGCCGGCCGTGATGTCCGCGACCGAGGCGAGGGTGCGGTACGGCAGCGGGCGCGGCGTACGGGGCAGCTCACCGGCGGCGGTGCGGACGGCGCGGGAGTACGCGGCGGCGTCGGCCGGCAGCACCGTGCCGTCCGCGACCTTCGCCTCCAGCTTGTCCCACTCGTCGTAGAGCCGCTGGATCTCCTGGTCGAAGGCGATCTTGAAGGACTGGTTGGGCTTGCGGCGCGCGTACAGCCAGCGCAGCAGTGGCGCCTCCATGATCTTCAGCGCGTCGCCCGGGGTCGGGACCCCGCCGCGCGAGGAGGACATCTTGGCCATCCCGCTGATGCCGACGAAGGCGTACATCGGGCCGATGGGCTGGTCGCCGCCGAAGATCTTGCGGACGATCTGGCCGCCGACGACGAACGACGAGCCGGGCGAGGAGTGGTCGACACCGGACGGCTCGAAGATCACGCCCTCGTAGGCCCAGCGCATCGGCCAGTCGACCTTCCAGACCAGCTTGCCGCGGTTGAACTCGCTCAGCCGGACCGTCTCGCCGAACCCGCACTCGGTGCAGGTGTAGGCCAGCTCGGTGGTCTCGTCGTCGTACGAGGTGACCGTGGTGAGGTCCTTCGCGCACTGTCCGCAGTACGGCTTGTACGGGAAGTAGCCCGCCGAGCCGCTGCTGCCGTCGTCCTCGCCGGCCGCGCCGGAGCCCTCGGCGGCCTCCAGTTCGGCCTCGTCGACCGGCTTCTGCGACTTCTTGGCGGGCGCCTTCTTCGTGCGGTACTGGGCGAGGATCGCGTCGATCTCCGCGCGGTGCTTCATCGCGTGCAGGACCTGCTCGCGGTAGACACCGGAGGTGTACTGCTCGGTCTGGCTGATGCCGTCGTACTCGACGCCCAGCTCGGTGAGCGCCTCGCTCATCGCGGCCTTGAAGTGCTCGGCCCAGTTCGGGTACGCCGAGCCGGCCGGTGCCGGTACGGAGGTCAGCGGCTTGCCGATGTGCTCGGCCCAGGACTCGTCGACGCCCGCGACGCCGGCCGGGACCTTGCGGTAGCGGTCGTAGTCGTCCCAGGAGATGAGGTGGCGGACCTCGTACCCGCGGCGGCGGACCTCGTCGGCGACCAGGTGCGGGGTCATGACCTCGCGGAGGTTTCCCAGGTGGATCGGGCCCGACGGGCTCAGGCCCGAGGCGCAGACGACCACCGGTGCGGAGGCACCTGATGTCACTTTGCCCGGGGCGCGGCGCTCCGCCTCGGCAATGACCTCGTCCGCGAACCTGGAGACCCAGTCGGTCTCGGTGCTCTGCTGAGCCACGATCGGCCCTTCCTCTTCCTGGTGCTTCCTGATTGCGCCGTCCTGCGCGCGGACGCACAAAAGCCTGACGGTGCCCATTCTCCCAGACGGAAAATCAGTGGTAGTGCCGTGGGATACTCATTGGCAAACCCTTTCCGCTCCAGCGAACACCTCCCTCTGGAAGAGAGCTCATCTCCATGGCCTCGGTCACTTCCCTCGCAGCATCGGTCCACCAGCGCGTCGCGGACGCCCTCTCGGCAGCCCTGCCGGAGGCCGGCTCCGCCGACCCGCTGCTGCGACGAAGCGACCGGGCCGACTTCCAGGCCAACGGCATGCTGGCGCTGGCCAAAAAGCTCAAGGGCAACCCGCGGGAGCTGGCGACCAAGGTCGTCGGGGAGATCGGCGAGGACGCCCTCTTCCAGGAGGTCGAGGTCTCCGGCCCCGGCTTCCTCAACATCACGGTCACCGACCGGGCGATCACCGAGACGCTGGCCGCGCGCGCCGCCGACGACCGGCTCGGCGTCCCGCTGAAGGAGAACCCCGGCGTCACGGTCATCGACTACGCCCAGCCGAACGTCGCCAAGGAGATGCACGTCGGGCACCTGCGCTCGGCGGTCATCGGCGACGCCCTGCGCCACATGCTGGACTTCACCGGTGAGCGGACGATCGGCCGGCACCACATCGGCGACTGGGGCACCCAGTTCGGCATGCTCATCCAGTACCTGATCGAGAACCCCGGCGAGCTGGCCCCGGCGGCCGACGTCGACGGCGAGCAGGCGATGAGCAACCTCAACCGCGTCTACAAGGCCTCGCGCGCCGTCTTCGACTCCGACGAGCAGTTCAAGGAGCGGGCCCGCAAGCGGGTCGTGGCGCTCCAGTCCGGCGACGCGGAGACCCTCGACCTGTGGCAGCGGTTCGTGGACGAGTCGAAGGTCTACTTCTACTCGGTCTTCGAGAAGCTGGACATGGAGATCCGCGACGACGAGATCGTCGGCGAGTCCGCGTACAACGCCATGATGGCCGAGACGGCGCGGCAGCTGGAGGAGTCGGGCGTCGCCGTCCGCTCCGAGGGCGCGCTGGTGGTCTTCTTCGACGAGATCCGCGGCAAGGACGACCAGCCGGTGCCGCTGATCGTGCAGAAGGCGGACGGCGGCTTCGGCTACGCGGCCTCCGACCTCTCCGCGATCCGTGACCGCGTCTTCGACCTGAAGGCGACGACGCTGCTGTACGTCGTCGACGTCCGCCAGTCGCTGCACTTCCGGATGGTCTTCGAGACGGCCCGCCGGGCGGGCTGGCTGAGCGACGACGTCACCGCGCACAACATGGGCTACGGCACGGTCCTCGGTGCGGACGGCAAGCCGTTCAAGACCCGGGCGGGCGAGACCGTGCGCCTGGAGGACCTGCTCGACGAGGCGGCCGAGCGGGCGACCGCGGTGGTGCGCGAGAAGGGCGCGGCGGTCGGCCTGACCGAGCAGGAGATCACCGAGAACGGTGCGCAGGTGGGTATCGGCGCGGTGAAGTACGCGGACCTGTCGACGTCGCCGAGCCGGGACTACAAGTTCGACCTGGACCAGATGGTCTCGCTGAACGGCGACACCTCGGTCTACCTCCAGTACGCCTACGCCCGTATCCGGTCGATCTTCCGCAAGGCCGGTGACGTGGCGCCGGCGGCGCATCCGGAGCTGGCGCTGGCCCCGGCGGAGCGGGCGCTGGGCCTGCACCTCGACCAGTTCGGCGAGACCCTCGCCGAGGCCGCCGCGGCCTACGAGCCGCACAAGGTCGCCGCGTACCTCTACAGCCTCGCCTCGCTGTTCACGACCTTCTACGACCAGTGCCCGGTCCTGAAGGCCGAGGGCGGCGCTGACCAGATCGCGAACCGGCTGTTCCTGTGCGAGCTGACCGCCCGCACCCTCCACCAGGGCATGGCCCTGCTCGGCATCCGGACGCCCGAGCGCCTCTGACCGGCGCGCGGGCCGCACCGGCCACCCGCACCGGCCCAACGGCCCCGTACCGCACAGGTGTTGTGCTGTACGGGGCCGTTGGCCGTTCCGGGCCGGGGACGGGGAGGGCCGGCCTCACGGCCAGCGCTTGCGCACCTCGTCCTTGGTCTTCTCGCTCACGTCGAGGCCCTGGCCGGCGGTCTTCTCCGCCTTGCCCTCGGCCTCCAGCTTGCGGTTGTGCGTGGCCTTGCCGACGACTTCCTTCATGGCGCCGATGACCTGGGCGCCCTTGGCCTGCATCTTGCGCTTGGCAGTCATGGTGACTCGCTCCTCGGTCCGGTCGCGGTCTTCCCTGACAACCGGTGCGTGCCCGGAACCAGGCGGACAAAACGTCACCGTCACACAGCAAAGCTCCCGCCCCCGGATACCGGGGACGGGAGCAGCGGCGCCCTACGGGCCGCCGGGACCTCACAGCCCCCGCGCGACCTCCGTGGCCCAGTACGTCAGGATCATGTTCGCCCCGGCCCGCTTGATGCCGGTCAGCGTCTCCAGGATCGCCTTGTCCCGGTCGATCCAGCCCTTCTCGGCGGCCGCCTCGATCATCGCGTACTCGCCGGAGATCTGGTACGCGGCGACCGGTACGTCCGTCTCGTCCGCGATCTTCGCCAGCACGTCGAGGTAGGGCAGCGCCGGCTTGACCATCACCATGTCGGCGCCCTCCTCCAGGTCGAGCGCCAGCTCGCGCAGCGACTCGCGGAGGTTGGCCGGGTCCTGCTGGTAGGTCTTGCGGTCGCCCGTGAGGGACGACCCGACGGCCTCCCGGAACGGCCCGTAGAACGCCGACGTGTACTTGGCGGTGTACGCGAGGACCGACACGTCCTCGTGGCCGGTCTGGTCGAGCGCGTCCCGGATGACGCCGATCTGGCCGTCCATCATCCCGCTGGGGCCCACGACATGGACGCCCGCATCGGCCTGGACCTGCGCCATCTCGGCGTAGCGCTCCAGCGTCGCGTCGTTGTCGACCCGGCCGTCGGCGTCCAGGACACCGCAGTGCCCGTGGTCGGTGTACTCGTCCAGGCACAGGTCGGACATGACGACGAGCGCGTCGCCGACCTCGGACCGCACCGCGCGGATGGCCTGCTGGAGGATGCCGTCGGGGTCGGTGCCCGCCGTGCCGAGGGCGTCCTTCTTCGCGTCCTCGGGCACGCCGAAGAGCATGATCCCGGCGACCCCGGCCGCCGCCGCCTCGGCGGCGGCCTTGCGCAGGGTGTCGAGGCTGTGCTGGACGACACCCGGCATGGCGGAGATCGGCACCGGCTCGCTGACCCCTTCCCGGACGAACGCCGGGAGGATCAGGTCCGCCGGATGCAGCCGGTGCTCCGCGACCATCCGCCGCATGGCGGGGGTCGTGCGCAGGCGCCGCGGCCGCGCCCCTGGGAAGCTTCCGTACTTCGTCATACCGAACACGCTACGCCCGCTTTGTGCCTGCCTTTGCCGACGGCCCGTCGGAGGGACCGGGCCCGGCGGCGGCCCGCCCCCGGCAGCCCCGGCAGCGCCCCGGTTCCCGGCCCCGGCACCGGCCGCCGCCCGCACCGCACCGGCCCGCTCCTAGGCGACCTGCGCGTCCAGCGCGGCGCGGAGCCAGTCGTCCGTGGCGCCGATGGTCGGCTGCCGGGAGGCGGAGGGGAGTTCGCCGACGAGTTGCCAGTAGCGGTCGATGAGGGGGTGCGCGAGCTGCCCCAGCTGGGCGCTGAGTTGGCGGCGGAAGGCGGGGGTGTCCCGCGTGTGGTGCAGTCCGGCGTGGGCGGCGACGAAACAGTCCAGGGCCTCGCCCGCGTACGGGGGCCGTCGGTCCCGTACGTCCGCCGAGGCGAGCGCACAGGCCTCGACCAGCCCTTCGTAGAGGACGGCCGGGCGGCAGGCCGCGTCGGGGGTCCGGCGGGTGAGGCGGCGGAGGTTGATGTCGACGACGCGGCGGTCGGTGGCGACGGCGTGCAGCCGGGCGAAGACCAGCACCTCGGACGGGGTCGGGTCGGCGGGGGGCTGCGGCACCGCCGCTTCGAGCACCGTGGAGAGCAGGCGGGCCGGGAGCCGCGCGGGGAGTACGTGCCGCCAGAAGCGGGCCAGGGCGTCCGTGTCGGGCGGGAGGTTCACGGCACCGATCAGGCGCAGGCGGTCGGCGCGCTCCCCGGGGGTGCAGTCGCGGAGCAGGTGCAGGGCGGCCTCCCGCCAGCGCAGGGAGGCCAGTTGCGTGCCGAGTTCCCTGAGCTGCCCCGCGACGGCGTCCTCCAGGACGTCGGCCGCACCCGGCGTGTCCTCCTGGGCGACGATCCGGTCGACCTGCGGCAGGGGCAGGTCGAGGGTGCGCAGCGAACGGATCAGGCGGAGCCGGTCCGGGGCCCCGGGGCCGTACCGGCGGTGGCCCCCGGCGCTGCGGCCGGCCTCGGGCAGCAGGCCGCGGTCCGAGTAGAAGCGGACGGTCTTGACGGTGACGCCTGCCTGCTCGGCGAGTTCGCCGATGCTCCACATGCCGTCCGGGGACGCGGGCACGGTCATGCCTTGAACCTCCCTCAGGGGGAGTTCCTACGGTAGCGGCATGCGCGGCCGGGTCAACGGGGGTCCGGCCGCGCGGCCGGACTGTGCGAGGAGGCGTTGATGACGGCGTATGTGCTGGTGGCGGGCGGTCATATGGGTGGCTGGCTGTGGCGGGACGTGGTGGCCCGGCTGCGGGAGCGGGGAGCCGAGGCCCACGCGGCGACGCTCACAGGCATGGGCGACCGCCGCCATCTGGCGGTCCCGGAAACGGACTTGGAGACCCATATCGAGGATCTGGTGCAGCTCATCGATCATGTGGATGCGCCGGAGGTGGTGCTCGTCGCCCACTGCCACGGCAGCTTTCCGGCGCTGGGCGCCGCCGACCGGCGCCCGGAACGGGTGTCCCGGATCGTGTACGTGTCGGCGCCCCTGCCGATGGACGGCTTCTCGGTGCACAGCCTGGTGGAGGAGTTCGAGCCCGATCCGGTGGTCCGCGACAGGTGGCGGCAGCGGGCCGGACAGGCCGAGGACGGCTGGCGGATTCCCCCGCCGTCACCCGCCGACGTGCAGGCCTGGAACAGCGTCGCGGACGTCCCCGCGGACGCGCTGGCCCGGCTCGTCCGCCTGGCCGCGCCGCAGCCGCTGGGTACGCTCACCCAGCCGCTCCGGCTGTCGGGGGCTGCCGCCGAGCTGCCCAGCACCGGCGTCTTCTGTACCGGCACGGGGATGAACATCGCCATGGTCGAGTCCCTGGTGCGGTCGGGGGACCCGCGCTTCCAGGTGCTCGCGGAGCCCCAGGTGGGCTTCTTCGAACTCGCCACCGGGCACTGGCCGATGCTCTCCGTCCCGGACGAGCTCACCGGGGTGCTGCTCCGGGCCGCCGCGGGTGAAGGGCAGCGGGTGACCGCGTAGTCCCGCTCGGCGAGAGCGGCCGCCGGCCCTCGCACAAAGGGCGCCCCCGGAGGGGCGCCCTTCACGCGTTCCTGCTGCGACCGCTCAGCTGCGGGCCCGGCGGCGCGACCCCGGCCGCCGCTCGCTCGGCCGCGTGACCGGGTCCCCGGCCTCGATGGCGGCATCGCGGCGCGCCGCACCGAAGTCCGCGAGGGCTTCGGCCAGCTTGTGCACCGACGGCTCGGGCGACATGACATCGACCCGCAGCCCGTGCTCCTCGGCCGTCTTCGCGGTGGCCGGGCCGATGCACGCGATCACGGTGACGTTGTGCGGCTTGCCGGCGATGCCGACGAGGTTGCGCACGGTGCTCGACGAGGTGAAGAGCACCGCGTCGAAGCCGCCGCCCTTGATCGCCTCACGGGTCTCGGCCGGCGGCGGCGAGGCGCGCACGGTCCGGTAGGCGGTGACGTCGTCGACCTCCCAGCCCAGCTCGATCAGCCCGGCGACCAGGGTCTCGGTGGCGATGTCGGCGCGCGGCAGGAAGACCCGGTCGATCGGGTCGAAGACCGCGTCGTAGGGCGGCCAGTCCTCCAGGAGACCAGCGGCCGACTGCTCGCCGCTCGGCACCAGGTCGGGCTTCACACCGAAGGCGACCAGCGCCTTGGCGGTCTGCTCGCCGACCGCGGCGACCTTGATCCCCGCGAAGGCGCGGGCGTCCAGGCCGTACTCCTCGAACTTCTCCCGGACGGCCTTGACGGCGTTGACCGAGGTGAAGGCGATCCACTCGTAGCGGCCGGTGACCAGGCCCTTGACCGCGCGTTCCATCTGCTGCGGGGTGCGCGGCGGCTCGACGGCGATGGTCGGGACCTCGTGCGGCACCGCGCCGTACGAGACGAGCTGGTCGGAGAGCGACGCGGCCTGTTCCTTCGTCCGCGGCACGAGCACCCGCCAGCCGAAGAGCGGCTTGGACTCGAACCACGAGAGGCGGTCGCGCTGCGCCGCGGCGCATCGCTCACCGACCACGGCTATGACCGGCTGGCCGCCGTCCGGCGACGGCAGCACCTTGGCGGCCTTGAGCACCTGGGCGACCGACCCGAGGGTGGCGGTCCAGGTGCGCTGGCGGGTGGTGGTGCCGGCGACGGTGACGGTCAGCGGGGTGTCCGGCTTGCGGCCGGCCGACACCAGCTCCCCGGCGGCCGCGGCCACCGAGTCGAGGGAGGTCGAGACGACGGCGGTGGCGTCACTGGCACCCACCTCGGACCAGCAGCGCGCGTCGGCGGTGCGGGCGTCGACGAAACGGACGTCGGTGCCCTCCGCGTCCCGCAGCGGGACACCGGCGTACGCGGGCACGCCGACGGCCGCGGCGATACCGGGCACGACCTCGAAGACGATGCCTTCGGCGGCGCAGGCCAGCATCTCCTCGGCGACATAGCCGTCGAGGCCGGGGTCCCCGGTAACGGCACGGACGACCCGCTTGCCCGCACGGGCGGCCGTCATGACAAGATTGGCGGTGTCCCTAAGGGCAGGCACATCCGCGGGGATTGACGCCTCGTCAGCTGATGCCTGGAGTGGTGTGTCCACCTGTGCGCGGGCATGCACGCGCACGACGTCCAGCACCTGCGGGTCAGCGATCAGTACGTCCGCGGAGGCCAGCGCCTCCACGGCACGCAGCGTCAGCAGACCCGGGTCTCCCGGCCCGGCACCCAGGAAGGTGACCTGACCGGAGGCGGAGTGGTTTGGGGCGGTGGGGTTCAAAGTGCTCGCTCCCCCATAAGACCGGCCGCACCCTTGGCGAGCATCTCGGCGGCGAGTTCACGACCCATGTTCAGCGGGGTCGCCACGTCGTCGGGAGAGGCGGGTACGTGCCCGGTGGTGGACAGTTGCACCAGCGTGCTGCCGTCGGTCGTGCCGACGACACCACGCAGATGCAATTCGGTGACAGCCTGCTCGTCACGCTTGAGGTCGGCCAGTGCTCCGACGGGTGCGGAACAGCCGGCCTCCAGGGCGGCGAGCAGGGAACGCTCGGCGGTCACGGCGGCCCGGGTGTCCGGGTCGTCGAGCTCGGCGAGCCGGGCGGCGAGGTCCACGTTGACCGCGGCACACTCGATCGCCAGTGCCCCCTGGCCGGGGGCGGGCAAAACCACGTCGGGCGACAGCAGCTGCGTCGCCTCGTCGATCCGGCCGATGCGGGTGAGCCCGGCGGCGGCCAGTACGACCGCGTCCAGTTCACCCTTCTCGACGAAGCCGATGCGGGTGTCGATGTTCCCGCGTATCGGCACGGTCTCCACACGCCGGCCCAGCGACCTGGCCCAGGCGTTGAGCTGCGCCATCCTCCGGGGCGAGCCGGTGCCGATGCGGGCCACCCGGTCCTCGTCGGCGGTCAGCTGCTCGAAGGTGAGCCCGTCCCTGGCGATCAGCGCGTCCCGGGGGTCTTCCCGTACGGGTATCGCGGCCAGGGTCAGCTCGCCGGGCTGCGCGGTGGGCAGGTCCTTGAGCGAGTGGACGGCGAAGTCGATCTCCCCGGCGAGCAGCGCGTCGCGCAGCGCGGAGACGAACACACCGGTGCCGCCGATCTGCGCGAGGTGCTCACGGGAGGTGTCGCCGTAGGTGGTGATCTCCACGAGGTCGACCGGGCGGCCCGTCAGCCGGCGCACCGCCTCGGCGACCTGCCCGGACTGGGCCATGGCGAGCTTGCTGCGCCGCGTGCCCAGCCGCAGTGCTCTCGTCGTGCTGTCGGTCATGCCCGCTCCCGTGCATCGTGCCTGTCGGCGCGCGTGTCGGCCCGGCTGACGGCGGCGACCGTCTGGGGGTCGAGGTCGAAGAGTTCCCGCAGGGCGTCCGCGTACCCGGCGCCGCCGGGCTCGCTGGCCAGCTGCTTGACCCGGACAGTGGGCGCGTGCAGGAGTTTGTCGACGACGCGGCGCACGGTCTGGGTGATCTCGGCGCGCTGCTTGTCGTCCAGGTCGGGAAGGCGGCCGTCGAGCCGGGTGATCTCACCGGCAACGACATCCGCCGCCATGGTGCGCAGGGCGACCACGGTGGGGGTGATGTGCGCGGCCCGCTGGGCGGCGCCGAACGCGGCGACCTCGTCGGAGACGATGCCGCGCACCTTGTCCACGTCGGCCGCCATCGGTGCGTCCGCGGACGCGTCGGCCAGCGACTCGATGTCG
The DNA here is from genome assembly GCF_043199295.1 of Streptomyces sp. NPDC048612. NCBI lineage: Bacteria > Bacillati > Actinomycetota > Actinomycetes > Kitasatosporales > Streptomycetaceae > Streptomyces > Streptomyces sp. NPDC048612. Next base: position 13,627 of record NZ_JBICVV010000029.1, on the reverse strand, counting down.
ACGAGGTGCGCGCCCTCGATCCGGTGCACCGCGGCATCTATGTCCCGCGGCATGGCGAGATCGAGCAGCGCCAGCGGCGCCTCGCGCCCGTCGCGCGCGGCGGCGACCATCTCGCCCGCCAGGACGAGGCCGGTCGCGCCGGTACAGGACACCACGATGTCGGCGAGCGCCAGCTCCTCGGGGACGGAGGTCATCGCCACCGCGCGGGCGGCGACCCCGGTGGCGGCACCGGGCCCGCCCGGCTCGGTGAGGATCTGCACGAGCCGCTCGGCGCGCTCGACGGTGCGGTTGGCGACCGCCAGCTCGCCGGCACCGGCCCGTACGAGGGTGGTGGCGGCCAGCGACGACATCGAACCGGCGCCGATGACCAGCGCCCGCTTGCCGTGCGCCCAGTCCTCGACGTCCCGGCCGCCCGCGAGCTGCTCCAGCCCGAAGGTGACCAGCGACTGGCCGGCCTTGTCGATGCCGGTCTCGCTGTGGGCGCGCTTGCCCACCCGCAGGGCCTGCTGGAACAGGTCGTTCAGCAGCCGGCCCGCGGTGTGCTGCTCCTGCGCGACGGCCAGCGCGTCCTTGATCTGCCCGAGGATCTGGCCCTCGCCGACGACCATCGAGTCCAGGCCGCAGGCCACCGAGAAGAGGTGGTGGACCGCCCGGTCCTCGTAGTGGACGTAGAGATAAGGGGTCAGCTCCTCCAGGCCGGCACCGCTGTGCCGGGCCAGGAGGGAGGACAGCTCGGCGACTCCGGCGTGGAACTTGTCCACGTCGGCGTAGAGCTCGATGCGGTTGCAGGTGGAGAGCACCGCGGACTCGGTGACCGGCTCGGCCGACACCGTGTCCTGCAGCAGCTTGCCGCGCGCCTCCGGGGCGAGCGCGGCCCGCTCCAGCACGCTCACCGGCGCGCTGCGATGGCTCAGTCCGACGACCAGGAGTGTCATGCCGGCATCACGGCGGGCATGTCCCCGTCAGGTCCCTTGCGGTCGTCCGCGACCGCGGCGGCGGCGCGCGCGGCGGCCGACCCCTCGCCGCCGGAACCGACCTCCTCGCCGGCCTTCCGCTGCTCGTGGAAGGCGAGGATCTGCAGCTCTATCGACAGGTCGACCTTGCGCACGTCCACCCCGTCGGGCACGGTCAGCACGGTCGGCGCGAAGTTGAGGATCGAGGTGACACCGGCCGCGACCAGGCGCTCACAGACCTGCTGGGCGGCCCCGGCGGGCGTGGCGATGACGCCGATCGAGACGCCGTTGCTCTCGATGATGTGCTCCAGCTCATCGGTGTGCTGGACCGCGATGCCCGCGACGGGCTTGCCGGCCATGGCCGGGTCCGCGTCGATCAGCGCGGCGACACGGAAGCCACGCGAGGCGAAGCCGCCGTAGTTGGCGAGCGCGGCGCCGAGGTTACCGATACCGACGATGACGACCGGCCAGTCCTGGGTCAGCCCCAGTTCACGCGAGATCTGGTAGACGAGGTACTCCACGTCGTAGCCGACGCCGCGGGTCCCGTACGAGCCGAGGTAGGAGAAGTCCTTGCGCAGCTTGGCGGAATTGACCCCCGCCGCGGCCGCGAGCTCCTCGGAGGAGACCGTGGGTACCGAACGCTCGGAGAGCGCGGTCAGCGCACGCAGATACAGCGGAAGCCGGGCGACGGTGGCCTCGGGAATCCCTCGGCTTCGGGTCGCCGGTCGGTGAGTTCGGCCAGTTGCCACGGTGCTCCTGCGGGTAGAGCGGGGCTGCGGGCGGCCGTATGGAACCCGACCGCCCTGTCTTCTGCAGGCTATGTCTTTGTGAACGCGTGCACAAAGATGGTGTCCGGTTTGTCCGCCCAAAGTGACCGGGGTCACGCGGGTATTACAGGCCTCCGCGGAACCAACTCCCACGTCACACCGTTCACTCGCGCCACCGGTCAGACGGGGCGGCAGCAGCGGGAGCACGCGCCCTCACTCCTCTTCGCCATACCCCCGGATACCTACAAATCGCCCAACGATGGTAGTCGAACCGGACCGCACCCGGCACCGTCGCGACCCGGCACAATGACTGCATGGCCCCCTTGTTCAGCCGCAGCCCCCGCAAGAGCCCCGCCGACCGGATGGTCACCCTCGTCGGCAAGCCGGGCTGCCACCTCTGCGACGACGCCCAGGCCGTGATCGAGAAGGTCTGCGCCGAGACCGGCGCGTCGTGGGAGAAGAAGGACATCACCGAGGACCCCGAGCTGCACCGCAAGTACTGGGAGCAAATTCCGGTCATCCTCGTCGACGGCGCCCAGCACGACTTCTGGCGCGTCGACCCAAAACGCCTCCGCACGGCCCTGGGCACCTGAGCCCACCCCGCCAACCCCACCGCCCGGGCCCGCTTGGCCCCGCCTGGTCCCGCCTGGTCCCGCCGGGCACCGCCTGGCCCCGCCGCGCCAATCCCACCGCCCGGCCCCGCCGGGCACCGCCGCGCCCCCCCCCCCCCCCCCCCCCCCCCCCCCCCCCCCCCGGCAACCCCCCCCCCCCCCCCCCCCCCCGGCGCCCCGGGGCCCCCCCCCCCCCCCCGGCCCGCGGCGGCCCCCCCCCACGGGCCCCCCGGGGCCCCGCGGGGCCCCGCCGCGCCCGGCGGGGCCCCCCCCCCCCCACCCCCCCCCCCGCCCCCCCCGCCCACCGCCGCGCCACCCCACCGCCCACCGCCCCGACGCCCCGCCCCGGGAATACCCCTTCCCCCCGCAACGTTGTGGCCCGAAGGGGCCCACGCCTCCCCTACGGGAAGTGTTCGCCCCTCACCTAGGGCCCCGCGGAGCTGGCCCCTAGGACCCCACGGAGCTGGCCGTAATGCACCCTTCCCCCTCTCCGGGCCTCGCTGACACGCGCCCGTAACCGGCTGCACCGAACAAACTGGCTACGCTGTCGGCATGTCGCCCGCTCGCCGAACCGGCTGGATGCCCTCCGGGGCGCTCTTCGACCTGGGCTGGCTCCCGCGCCGCCGACGTCCCGCCACGGCCCGCAGCGTGCTGGCCGGGGAGGCCGCGGCCGAGGCCGCCCGCAAGTCCTCCCAGGAGGCACCGCCCGTCGAGGAGACGCCGGCGGAGCCCGAATTCCCGGTCGTCGGGGACACCGCGGCCGCCGCGTTCTTCGACCTGGACAACACCGTCATGCAGGGCGCCGCGCTCTTCCACTTCGGCCGCGGCCTGTACAAGCGGCGCTTCTTCCACAAGCGCGACCTGGCCCGCTTCGCCTGGCAGCAGGTCTACTTCCGCCTCGCCGGCTCGGAGAACCCCGAGCACATGGCGGACGTCCGCAACAGCGCGCTGTCCATCGTCCAGGGCCACCGCGTCGCCGAGCTGATGTCGATCGGCGAGGAGATCTACGACGAGTACATGGCCGAGCGGGTCTGGCCCGGCACCCGCGCCCTGGCCCAGGCGCACCTCGACGCCGGCCAGAAGGTCTGGCTGGTGACCGCGGCCCCGGTCGAGACCGCGACCATCATCGCCCGCCGGCTCGGCCTGACCGGCGCGCTGGGCACCGTCGCCGAGTCCGTCGGCGGGGTCTACACGGGCAAGCTGGTCGGCGAGCCGCTGCACGGCCCGGCCAAGGCCGAGGCGGTCCGCGCCCTGGCCGCCGGCGAGGGCCTGGACCTGTCGCACTGCGCCGCCTACAGCGACTCCGCCAACGACATCCCGATGCTCTCGCTCGTCGGGCACCCGTACGCGATCAACCCCGACAGCCGGCTGCGCAAGCACGCCCGGGAGCAGGGCTGGCGGCTGCGCGACTACCGCACCGGCCGGAAAGCGGCCAAGATCGGCATCCCCGCCGCGGCCGGGGTCGGGGCCCTCGCCGGCGGCGCAGCGGCCGCCGTCGCGCTCCAGCGCCGACGCCGCTGACCAGGTCTGATCACCCCGCCGACCGGACGGCCATCCCCTCTCCCTACCCCCCTCGCCGTCCCGTCAGTCCCGCGGCTGTCGGCCAGCCACAACACGCCTTCCAACCAGGCAGATTGCGTTCCCTTCCGATCAATAGTTGCTCAGTAATCGATACTGATTCTGCCACCAACCCGGCACGGACCGTAACTAATCGATGATTTGAGCAACTGGGTGTAGCGCTGCCTGTACGAAGCGTTATTCTCCTCAGACGCAATCCGGAACCCACACGTCCCTACGACGAGTGAACGGTCCCGCACTGCACGTGATGGAAGCTCTGCCTCTGGGAGTCCCGTGTACCCACACGTCGGGGTTGACGCCTCGGGCCTGGCTACGCTGCGTACGACACTCGTCGACCACCTGCGCAGTTTTGTCCCCACCGCGTACGCCGTCCCCGCATTCGCCTCAGCCGTCCCCACCGCCGGACCCTGCTACGCCCTGGCCGACGGGAGCGCTGCGGTCGGCAAGGCCGCCGGCAGAACCCGCCGCTCCGGCACCGGCACGACCACCGCCCGCCGCCCCGCCGACAGCGACAGCCGTCGCATGATGGACCTGGTCGAACGCGCCCAGGCCGGCGAGGCCGAGGCCTTCGGCCGCCTCTACGACCAGTACGCCGACACGGTCTACCGCTACATCTACTACCGCGTGGGCGGCCGCGCCACGGCCGAGGACCTCACCAGCGAGACCTTTCTGCGCGCCCTGCGCCGCATCGGCACGTTCACCTGGCAGGGCCGTGACTTCGGCGCCTGGCTGGTGACCATCGCCCGCAACCTCGTCGCCGACCACTTCAAGTCCTCCCGCTTCCGCCTGGAAGTCACCACCGGAGAGATGCTCGACGCCAACGAGGTCGAGCGCAGCCCCGAGGAATCGGTCCTCGAGTCCCTCTCCAACGCCGCCCTGCTGGAGGCGGTACGCAAGCTCAACCCCCAACAGCAGGAGTGCGTCACGCTGCGCTTCCTGCAGGGCCTCTCGGTCGCCGAGACCGCCCGCGTCATGGGCAAGAACGAGGGCGCGATCAAGACCCTCCAGTACCGCGCGGTCCGCACCCTCGCGCGGCTGCTCCCCGAAGACGCCCGCTGACCCCCCTGTCCACATGGGCCGACGACCAGTCCCACGCCGTCATACGCTCACTCTTGGTGACCTCCCGTACCCGGTCGGTCAGATCATCGTGAGTGCGTAACCCGAGTGCCGCGCCGCTCGTTGTGCGGGATGCAGGCTCCATGCGGTCACGCCATGCCCGCTGCCTCTCACTCGTTCGAGTGGCCGCGGACCGGGCGTGCAACCCTCCGGTCCATCTGGACAGTCAAAGCCAGTCCGGGGAGTCGAGCGGGATGACGAGAGGAGGTGCCGCCCGTGATCGCAAATGTCTCGGTGCACCGGCGGGCCAACGCCTTCGCCCAGGCCCTGGAGGAGCAGGTCCTCGAGGGCGCGGCGGCCGAGGACCAGGTCGAGCCGGCGCAAGCGCCGGGCGAAGCACGGCTGTTGGCGGTCGCCGACGGCCTCGGGAAACTCCCGGGGCCGGAGATGGCCACCGAGGTCAAGACTGTCCAGCGCGCCCAGCTCATCGCTGCGATGGAGGCCGCCTTCGCCGAAGGCGCTCCGTCCGACGGTGCCAGGGTGCCCGAGCAGCGCGAACACAAGGGCGCGCACCGCGCCACCAAATCGATCGGCCGACTGCGCCCGCGCTCCCGCCTCTCCAAGGGGCTGGCGGCCGGCGGGCTGACGGTCGGCGTCGCCGCCGGCGCCTTCAGCGGGGTCGCGGCGGCCAGCTCCGACGCCCTCCCCGGCGACTCCCTCTACGGCCTCAAGCGGGGCATGGAGGATCTCCGGCTGGGTATGGCCGACGACGACTCCGACCGCGGGCGGCTCCTGCTGGACCAGGCCTCCACCCGCATGATGGAGGTCCGTCGGCTGATGGAGCGCGCCCGGCTCGCCGATCTCGACCACGAGTCGCTCGGTGAGATCCGCAAGGCGCTCTCCGGCATCCGGCACGACGCGGGCGAGGGCCACCGCCTGCTGCACGCGGCCTATGAACGCGACGGCTCGCTCGGCCCCATCCAGGCGCTGAACTCCTTCACCCGGTCCCATCGCGGCACCTGGTCGCATCTGCGCGACAAGCTCCCGGTGCAGCTCACGGACGTCCGGGACGAGGTCAGTTCGGTCTTCGACGCCATGGACAAGGAGGTCGGCCCGCTCCGCTCGCTGCTGCCGCCCACCCCGGACAGCAAGCGCCACCACCGCGACACGCACGCCTCCGGGGGCACCGGCTCCGGCTCCGAAGGCCGCCCGGCGCCGTCCGGCAGCAAGTCCGCTCACGGCAAGCACCGCAGCGGTTCGCACGCCCCGCGTCCGTCGGCGTCGCCGTCCCAGGAGGACGGCCTGCTCGGCGGCAACACCGGCGGGCTGCTCGACCCGCCGTCCAAGGGCAGCAGCCCGTCACCGCACGACCGGGGCAAGGAGACCGGCGGTCAGCCCGACGTCACCCTCCCGCCGCTGATCCCGGGGCTGCTTCCCGGTCTGGGCATCGACGGCGAGGACCTCCCGAAGTAGCGGAGCGGTCCCCGGCACCGACGCGCTCGGTGTTCTTCTGGTCCTTCCCTCAGAAGAACACCGAGCGTCGCTGTACCAGCAGCTTGTAGAGGGTGTGCTGAATCGTTTCCCGTACCTGGTCGGTCAGGTTGAACATCAGCATCGGATCGTCCGCCGCCTCCGGCGGATAGCCGGCCGTCGGGATCGGCTCGCCGAACTGGATCGTCCACTTCGTCGGGAGCGGCACCGCGCCCAGCGGACCCAGCCACGGGAAGGTCGGCGTGACCGGGAAGTACGGCAGCCCCAGCACCCGCGCCAGCGTCTTGGAGTTCCCGATCATCGGGTAGATCTCCTCGGCGCCCACGATCGAGCACGGCACGATCGGCACCCCGGCCTTGAGCGCCGTCGAGACGAAGCCGCCCCGTCCGAAGCGCTGGAGCTTGTAGCGGTCCGCGAAGGGCTTGCCGATGCCCTTGAAGCCCTCCGGCATCACCCCGACGATCTCACCGCGTTCCAGCAGCCGCTGGGCGTCCTCCGCGCAGGCGAGGGTGTGCCCCGCCTTGCGCGCCAGTTCGTTTATCACCGGCAGCACGAACACCAAGTCGGCGGCCAGCAGCCGGAGATGACGCTGCGCAGGGTGGTTGTCGTGCACCCCGACCTGCAGCATCAGGCCATCCAGCGGCAGCGTCCCGGAGTGGTTGGCGACGATCAGCGCGCCGCCGTCGGAGGGGATGTTCTCGATCCCCTTCACCTCGACCCGGAAGTACTTCTCGTAGAAGGGCCGCAGCAGCGACATCAGGACCTGGTCGGTCAGTTCCTCGTCGTACCCGAAGTCGTCGACCTCGTAGTCGCCGGTGATCCGCCGCCGCAGAAAGGCCAGCCCGCCCGCGATCCGCTCGTCCAGGGACCGCCCGGGGCTCTGCTTCGGGGGCGTTGCCGGCGGGTGCTCGGTCCGTGCCTCCGGTACGGGCGCCAGCGGCGCACCGCCTCCCCCGCGCCCGGCCCGCCTGGCCTTCCTGCGCGCCCGGGGCTCCTCGCCGAAGGGAATGACCTTGGCGTCCGCCATCGTGGATGAACTCCTCACTGGGTCGGGCCGCTGCGTGCGGGCAGCACGTGGGCGAGCCGGTCGACGGTGCGGGCGAGGGACTCGGGCGGCAGCAGCCCGGGTCCGCGGCTGCGGGCGAATTCCGCAAAGGTCTCCGCCGTCGTGTACTTCGGGTGGAACCCCAGTGTCTCGCGCATCTGTGTCGTCTCGACGACCCTGCCGTGCGTGAGCAGCCGGATCTGCTCCGGCGAGAAGTCCGTGATGCCGATCGACCGCAGCGCCGTACCGGCCCAGGTGACGGTCGGCAGCAGCAGCGGGACGGTGGGCCGCCCCAGCCGCCGGGAGGTCTGCGAGAGCAGCAGCACCCCGTCTCCGGCGATGTTGAACGTGCCGCTGTTGAGCGTGCCGCGGCGGGGCGCGGCGGCGGCGATCCGCAGCACGTCGAGGGCGTCGTCCTCGTGGACGAACTGCAGCCGCGGGTCGTAGCCGAGGACGGTGGGCCACACGGGCAGCGAGAAGTACTCGGCGAGCGGGGAGTCCGCGCACGGCCCGAGGATGTTGGCGTAGCGCAGCACACACACCGCCACGTCCGGGCGGCGGCGGGCGAAGCCGCGTACGTACCCCTCGACCTCGACGATGTCCTTGGCGAAGCCGCCGCTGGGCAGCGACTTCGGTGTGGTGGTCTCGGTGAAGACGGCGGGGTCCCGGGGCGCGGAGCCGTAGACGCTGGTGCTGGACTTGATGACCAGCCGCTGCACGTTCGGGGCCTTCTGGCAGGCGCCGAGCAGCTGCATCGTCCCGATGACGTTGGTTTCCTTCACCGAGGCGCGGCCGCCGCGCTTGCCCAACGGCGTGCCGTTGATGTCCATGTGGACGACGGTGTCGACGCCCGTCTCGGCCAGGACCCTGGCAATGGCCGGATGCCGGATATCGGCTCTGAGGAATTCGGCGCCGCCCAGATGGTGCTCCGGTGGCACGGCGTCGACTCCGATCACCCGGTCGACGTCGGGGTCGCGCTGGAGACGGCGGACGAACCGGCCGCCCAATTGCCGTGCGACTCCCGTGACGAGCACGACCTTGCCCAAGATCAGCCCTTCCTTCCCGCCGCGACCGCGCCTGGTCGGGGTGTGCGGACCACGCTATCGGGTCGTTGTTGCGCAGTGATGACCGCAGGATGCCCGTGGCCGCATTTCCGTCCGACCACCGTCCATACGGCCCACAACGCACCGCGGCCCCCCATCGCACAAGGCGATGGGGGGCCGCGAATTCGCGATCAGCGTCGCTTACTTCTTGTTACGACGCTGAACACGGGTGCGCTTGAGCAGCTTGCGGTGCTTCTTCTTAGCCATCCGCTTGCGCCGCTTCTTGATAACAGAGCCCACGACTACCCTCGCTCACTTCGAATCACTCGGTGCGGGGCGTCCGAGCCCACACTACCTACATCGGGCCAGCCTACCCGGCGCCGGGCGAACGGCGTAATCCGAGGGTCGGTGACGGACGCGTCAGGCTGATTCCACCCCCACAAAGGACTCCCGGAGGTAGTCGTGAACCGCCTGCTCCGGAACCCGGAATGACCTCCCCACGCGAATCGCGGGCAGATGACCGCTGTGCACCAGGCGGTACACGGTCATCTTCGACACTCGCATCACCGTGGCGACCTCCGCCACTGTCAGGAACACGACCTCGTTCAGAGGCCTCTGGTCTGCCGCCATGTCACACCTGCACCTTCCGCATAAGACGGACACCGGCTTCCCCTCCGGTGACTCTTCGTCGCTATGCGCTCACTCCCCAGATTAGGGGCGGGTGATGCGAGTGGGGAAGAGGAGCAGCGAACAGCCGCCTAACGTGACAGACCGGCACGATTGATGACGTAACGGGCCAGCGGCCGATAATCCTCGGCCCGCACGGCGTCATCGAGCGGCACCACCACGGACACCCGTCCCTCGGCCTGGCCGACGAACGGCGCCGGGTCGTCCGTGTCCGCCAGTCCGATCGCCTCAAAGCCCAGCTGACCTGCCCCGCAGACCCAGCCGTGGTCCCCGATCACCAGCGCCGGCAGCGGCCCGGGGACGTCCGCGGCGGCCGCCAGAGCGGTCCGTACCGGGAGCGGGGAATGGGTGTGTACGCCCCCGGCCCCGGGCGCGCCCCCCACGCCGGGTTCTCGCATCAGCGCGACTCCCCGTACGTAGGTGAGGGTGCAGGGACGTACCCCGAACCGGGTCGCTATGTCGACACGGGCGCCATACGCCGGGGTGAGGACGGGGCAGCCCGCCGCCGAGAGGGCGTCTGCGAGGGCGGCGTAGAACTCCAGCAGCCGGTGCGGATGGCCGGTGCCGAGCAGCACCGGTGCCCGGCGGCCGGCCGCCGCGGCGACCCGTTCGGCGAACCCGTCCAGCGCGGCGAGCGTACGGTCCGGGTCGATCACATCAGGGCCGGAACTGTGCGCGGGATCGGCCGAAACCCCGCACTTCCGCCCCATCAGTCGCAGTACTTCACCGAGCGGCCAGTCCCGTTCGGGGTCCAGCCCCAGCAGCGCCCTGGGGTCGCGTGCCGCGAAGAGCCGGTAGCGCGCCAGGCTCTTCTCCCGCGTGGTCGCGATGGTGCCCGCGAGCCGCGCCTCGATCAGGTGCGCCCGCAGCGCCCCGGTTCCCAACACGCGTCCCATACTGTCCGGTTGGTCGGCCTACGGTTGCCCTGACCGACGGGTAGTCACACATCCGTGGGGCGCGGCGCCGGGCCCAGCCGTACGGAGCGGTGGACGGCCGGAGGACGGGCTCGCGGGGAACTGCCACCCTGGAGCTCTTCCGGGGCGCCGTAACGGCGTTACAGGGGCAGCGTGGGGGACCGGGAGTCCTACGGCAGCAAGCCGTGCGCCGGAAAGACCGCCCGGCGGGTGGCCAGCACCGCCTGGTCCAACCGGTCGGCCGGGTCGTAGCCGTCGTCGATGAAGTCCCGCCACTGCGGCGTACGGCCGTCCGTCATCCGGTGCGGCGCCAACTGCCGGGTCCGGCGGAACACTTCGTGCCGCCAGGGCTCCGGCACCATCGTGGTCGGCTCGATCGGCCGGCCCGCCGCGATCGCGACCAGATGCGTCCAGCTGCGCGGCACCACGTCCACCACCGCGTAGCCGCCCCCACCGAGCGCGACCCACCGGCCGTCCGCGTGCTCGTGCGCCAGGTCGTGGCAGGCCTCCGCCACGGCCCGCTGAGCGTCCAGACTGACCGCGAGATGCGCCAGCGGGTCCTCGAAGTGGGTGTCGGCGCCGTGCTGCGTCACGATCACCTGCGGCCGGAAGGCCCCCAGCAGTTCCGGGACCACGGCGTGGAACGCCCGCAGCCAGCCCTCGTCCCCGGTCCCGGCCGGCAGCGCCACGTTCGCCGCGGTGCCCTCGGCGCCCGCCCCGCCGGTCTCCTCCGGCCAGCCGGTCTGCGGGAAGAGCGTCCGGGGATGCTCGTGCAGCGAGATCGTCAGGACCCGCGGGTCCTCCCAGAACGCCGCCTGCACCCCGTCGCCGTGGTGGACGTCCACATCCACGTACGCGACCCGTTCGGCGCCCAGCTCCAGCAGCCGGGCGATCGCCAGCGACGCGTCGTTGTAGATACAGAAGCCGGCCGCCCCGCCCGGCATCGCGTGGTGCAGCCCGCCGGCGAAGTTCACCGCGTGCGCCGCGTCGCCCCGCCACACGGCCTCCGCCGCACCCACCGACTGCCCGGCGATCAGCGCGGACGCCTCATGCATCCGCACGAACGCCGGATCGTCCGCCGTCCCCAGCCCGTACGACAGATCCGCGGCCGCCGGGTCCGCCGAGGCCCTGCGCACCGCCGCGATGTAGTCCTCGCGATGCACCAGCCGCAGGGTGGAGTCGCCGGCCGGCTTGGCCGCGACCACCTCCAGCGGCCCGCGGTCCAGCTCGAACGCCTCCACCAAACGCATGGTCAGCGCGAGCCGGACCGGGTCCATCGGATGCCCGGACCCGAAGTCGTAGCCCGTTACTGCCTCATCCCACATCAGCTGTGCGCGGCCGCTCATGTCCGTCACCGTATCGGGCCTCCGGCGCACCGAACGAGCGGGCGTACACCAGCGTCACCAGGACCAGGACCATCGGTACGAGCATGGCCCCCCGGTAGCTCCAGATCTCGCCGAGCGCACCGACCAGCGGAGAGCCGATCAGGAAGCCCACGTAGTTGAAGAGGTTCAGCCGCGCCACGGCCCGGTCCGCGGCCTCGGGACCGTGCTTCTCGAAGGCCAGCCTCCCCGCCGCAGCGAACGTCTGGGGCACGATCACACAGAGCCCGAGCCCCAGCAGCGTGAACCCCGCCATCCCCGTCCAGGCCCCCGGAGCCGCCGCCACCACCGCGAACCCGCCCGCCGCGAGCCCCGCCCCGGACCGCACCACCGCGACCGCCCCGAAGCGCCGCACCCCCAGGTCCCCGACCGCCCGCCCGAGCAGCGTGGTGACCATATAGACGTTGTACGGAACGGTGGCGAGCGGCTCGGAGCTCCCCAGGACGTCCTGCAGATACTTCGCGCTCCAGTTGGAGACGGTCGAGTCCCCGATGTACGCGAACGCCATCACCAGACACAGCGGCACCAACAGCCGCATCGCGAGGGGCACCACGGCCCCCGTAGGCCCCTCCCCGCTCCCGTCCGGAGCCCGCCGGTCCTGGTCCACGAACCAGCGGCCCGCGATCAGCCCCAGCGGCACCAGGACGGCCACCACCGGCCCGTAGAGCAGCGCGAGCGACAGCCTTCCGTGCGCACCCGCCCAGGCCAGCGAGGCGCCCACGATGCCGCCCAGGCTGTACGCGGCGTGGAACCCGAGCATGATGCTCCGCCCGTACGCCCGCTGCAGGCTCACCCCGAGCATGTTCATCGAGGCGTCCAGCGCCCCCACCGACAGCCCGAACACGGCCAGCGCCACCGCGGCCTGCGCCATCGAGCCGACCGACCCGACCGCCGCCAGCGCCAGGCACACCACCGGCTGCACCCCGCGCAGTACCCGGCCGGGCCGCACCCGCTTCACCAGCTGCTCGGTGACGACGCTGCCGGCCCCGGCCAGCACGGGCACCGCCGCCAGGAACACCGGCAGCAGACCGTCCGAGATCCCGTAGCGGTCCTGGATCGCGGGTATTCGGGTCACGAGGAGGGCGAAGACCGCACCCTGGATGAAGAAGCTCAGGGCCAGCGAGGCCCGACCGTGCCGCAGCTGCGCTCCTGGTACCCGAGGGGCCGTCATGGCCGCTCAGCGTAGAACTCCCCGCTACCACTGGGCAGATGGATCACCGCACCGATTCCACCGGGCGTCTGGCGGGTGGCGGGGGCGGTGTCCTACTGCAACAGCGCCGGCAGCTCCGCCATACGGCCGAACAGCGCGCTGGCCCCGGCCTCCGTCAGTCTCTCCGGCGGCGTCATCGCCGTGAAGCCGTAGACGTCCATCCCCGCCGCGACCGCGGCCCGCACCCCCAGCGGACTGTCCTCCACCACCGCACACCGCTCCGGCGCCACCCCCATCTCCCGTGCCGCATGCAGAAAAAGATCCGGTGCCGGCTTCCCCCGACCCACGTCCTGCGAGGAGAAGACCCGCTCACCGGCACCGCCGCCGGCCCCCGCGAACCGCTCCCACAGCCCGGTCTTCGTCAACGCCACCCGAATGCGCTCATGGCTCCCCGACGACCCGACGCAGTACGGCACCCCGTCCACGGCCAGCTTCTCCAGCACCTCGCCCACGCCCGTCACGGGCTCCAGACTCCTGCGGAACTCCTCGAAGACCCGGGCATGAAAGCTCTCGTCGAACCCAGCCGGCAGGCGCTTCCCGGACCGCCGCAGCACACTCTCATGAATTCGGTGCATCGCACCGCCCATGTAGTCGCGCAGCGAATCCTCGTAGCTGGTGGGATGACCCGCTGCGGTGAGGTGGTCGGCAAGTATCTGATTGGAGATCGGCTCGCTGTCCACCAGGACACCGTCGTTATCGAAAATGATCAGGTCATAGCGCATACCCAAGAGCCTAATGACCTGCCCGGAAACGCGAAAAAGCCCCGCACCATAAGGTGCGGGGCTTTCCCACAATGATTGTTCGGCGGCGTCCTACTCTCCCACAGGGTCCCCCCTGCAGTACCATCGGCGCTGAAAGGCTTAGCTTCCGGGTTCGGAATGTAACCGGGC
>NZ_JBICVV010000028.1:0-96092 GCF_043199295.1 Streptomyces sp. NPDC048612 | reverse complement strand
TACTGCAGGGGGGACCCTGTGGGAGAGTAGGACGCCGCCGAACAATCTTTGTGGGAAAGCCCCGCACCTTATGGTGCGGGGCTTTTTCGCGTTCCGGGCGGATGCAATTCTGGGTGGTTGGAAACTCTCGATCGAGATGAGCGGGGGTGGGGTGGTGGCTTGTTGGCCTCTTGGATTGAGCCAGGACGGTGGGGCGCAGGGAGCGAGCCTCGCTGACGTTCCTGTCCCGGCGGTGCCTGGCCTTCCTTCCTTGCTGGAGACTTTCCCAGCGCTGGTACAAGGGATGAAGCGTTGCTTGTCCGTCGTCCAGGGCTTCCCTGGCGCCAACCAACCGTGTGCGTAGCGTCCCCTCGCAGAGCCATGTGCCCGCACCCAGCTGGCAGCGGCGTTCACAGGCTCCGTCTGGGCGCGAGGAAAGGAAGGGGGCAGGCCGCTACAGACGGCCGGTGGACTTCAACATGAGGTAGGCGTCGGCCAGGTCGGGGGCCAGGTGGGTCGGGGTGGAGTCGATGACGGTGATGCCGTGGTGGCGGAGGCGGTCCGCGGTGCGGCGGCGGGCGGCGCGGGTCTGTTCCGCGGCGGCGGCTGCGTAGACAGCCTGGGGCGTGTGGCGGCCGGCGGCCATTTCCTCGATGCGGGGGTCGGCCACGGCGGCGACGATCAGTTCGTTGCGTCGGGTGAGGCCGGGAAGGACGGGCAGGAGGGCTTCCTCCACGGGGGCCGCGTCCAGGCCGGTGAAGAGGACGATCAGGGAACGGCGCGGGGTGCGGCGGTGGATGGTGGCGGCCAGTCCCCGGGCATCCGCCTCGACCAGTTCGGATTCGAGGGGTGCCAGCGCGTCGGTCAGGGCCGGGAGGAGATCGCGGGCCGTGCGGCCTTGGGCCGATGCGCGTACGCGGCGGTCATAGGCGAGGAGATCCACGCGGTCGCCGGCGCGGGCGGCGAGGGCGCCGAGCAGCAGGGCGGCATCCATGGAGGCGTCGAGGCGGGGGATGTCGCCGACGCGGCCCGCCGAGGTGCGGCCGGTCTCCAGGACGAGCAGGATGCGGCGGTCGCGTTCGGGGCGCCAGGTGCGGACGGCGAGGTTCTCGCGGCGGGCGGTGGCCCGCCAGTCGATGGAGCGGGTGTCGTCGCCGTGGGTGTAGTCGCGGAGGCTGTCGAACTCGGTGCCCTCGCCGCGGGTCAGGATGCTGGTGCGGCCGTCGAGTTCGCGCAGTCGGGCGAGCTTGGCGGGAAGGTGTTTGCGGCTGGTGAAGGGCGGGAGGACACGCAGCGTCCAGGGGAGGTGGTGGCTTCCCTGCCGGGCCGCCAGGCCGAGCGGGCCATAGGAGCGGACGGTGACGCGGACCGCGTGGTGGTCGCCGCGGCGGGTGGGATGGAGCGTGGTGGTGAGGCGGCGGCGTTCGGCGGCGGGGACGCGCAGGGTGTGGCGGGACGCGGGGATGTCCGAACCGGGGTGGAAGGAGCTCGGGGGCCAGGCGTCACGGATCTGGGCGCGCAGGGGGCGACGGCTCGGGTTGGTGACGGTGAGGTGGGTGTGGGCTTCGCCCGTTAGTCGAACAGTTGTGTCACTGGTTCGGGTGAAATGGAGCTTTCGCACTGGCGCGGCGAGCGCGAGATCGCACAAGATTGCTATCAGCAGGACGAGTTGGACGGTGAGGATGCCGAGCCAGCTGGGCAGCACGAAGCCTACGAAGACGGCTCCGCATGCGGAGATGAGGGCGGTGCGTCCGGTGAGAGTCACGGTGTCTTCTCAGCGGGGGACGGGGAGATGAGCGAGAACGGCGTTGATCACGGAGTCCGCGGTGACTCCTTCCATCTCCGCTTCCGGGCGGAGCTGGACCCGGTGTCGGAGCGTGGGAAGAGCAAGCGCCTTGACGTCGTCGGGGGTGACATAGTCGCGGCCGGTGAGCCAGGCCCAGGCGCGTGATGTGGAGAGCAGGGCGGTGGCGCCTCGGGGGGAGGCGCCGAACGCGAGTGAGGGGGATTCGCGGGTGGCACGGCAGATATCGACGATATAACCGGTGACTTCGGGGGAGACGGCGGTCTTGGCGACCGCGGCTCGCGCAGCGTCGAGGTCGGCGGTGGAGGCGACGGGTCGCAGCCCCGCGGCGTTCAGGTCACGCGGGCTGAAGCCGGCCGCGTGGCGGGTGAGGATGTCGATCTCGTCGTGGCGGGCAGGGAGCGGCACGGTCAGCTTGAGCAGGAAGCGGTCGAGCTGAGCCTCGGGGAGGGGGTAAGTGCCCTCGTATTCCACGGGGTTCTGTGTGGCGGCCACCAGGAACGGCTCGGGGAGGGGACGGGCCGTGCCGTCGACCGTCACCTGGCGCTCTTCCATCGCTTCGAGCAGGGACGCCTGGGTTTTGGGAGGCGTGCGGTTGATCTCGTCGGCGAGCAGCAGGTTGGTGAAGACGGGTCCCGGCTGGAAGGAGAACTCGGAGCTGCGGGCGTCGTAGACCAGTGAGCCGGTGACATCACTCGGCATCAGGTCGGGGGTGAACTGGACGCGCTTGGTGTCGAGTTCGAGTGCGGCCGACAGGGCGCGGACGAGCAGGGTCTTGGCGACGCCGGGGGAGCCTTCGAGAAGCACGTGACCGCGGCAGAGGAGTGCGACGACCAAGCCGGTGACGGCGGGGTCCTGGCCTACGACGGCCTTGGCTATCTCGGTGCGCAGGTCCTCCAGGGAGGCTCGGGCGCTGTCAGCGGTCGGGGTGCTCACGGGGGGCGTGCCTCTCTTGGGAAACGATCGAGGATTCGAGTGCATCGAGTTGATCGGCCAGGTGGACCAAGGCCTTGTCGTCCGCGGGTGCCGGCCCGAAGAGCAGGAGGTGAAGGTCGGGTCCGGCACCGGGCGCGGCGGTCAAGTGGGCGTGAAGCGCCGGGAGAAGGATGTCGGGGGTGTGGGCATGTGTCGGGGACACGCCGATGAGGGGAGCGAGTCGGTTGCGGGTCGCGGAGCGCAGCACGGATGAGGCTCGGTCGCGGGCGTTGGCCTGCTCATAGAGGCGGGCGTGGCCCTCGGTGGTCTCGGCGGCCGGGACGGTGACCGGAAGCCTCTCCGGCACCAGCGGGCCGAGGCGCCGCGCGCGCCACATAGCCGCGAGGGCGGCGGCAAAGGTGAGTTGGAGCAGGGCCCAGTACCAGCCGGACGGGATGAGATCGAGGAAGCCGCGCTGGTTGTCCTGGGCCGCGGACGGGTCGCTCATGGAGGGGAGGTACCAGACCAGATGTTTGTGCGTACCGAGGAGTTGAAGGGCCAGCGAGGCGTTGCCGTGCTCGGTGAGGCGATGGTTGTAGAGAGGATCGGGGGAGCCGAGGAGCACCGTGTCGCGGCCGGTGCGGGGAGCCGGCAGGCGCAGCAGGGTGGGCTCGTCGCCGCTGAGGTAGCAGCGATCGGCGCCGTCGAGGGAAGTCGTGTAACTGAGGCCGCCCAGCAGGGCGTTACCCGCACGCCGAGCCTCCGGCAGGGAGCAGGCGGGCCGACGGGCCGAGACGGTGGCGGGGGAATCCGTCCGGACGCCGGGCGCGAAGGTTTTGAGGGAAGAGGAGTCCGGGGCGAGCAGGACGGTGCGGCCGGGCGTGTGGGCGGTCGCGGTGTGCAGGCCCGTCAGCTGATCTTCCGTCAGCATGTCGGGGTCGGTGATGAGGAGTGTGGTGTGGGGGCCCGCCGCGGCAGCGGCTTCCTCCGAGGTGGTCACGACCCGGGTGGAGACACCATGAGAGGTGAGGAGTTGGGCGAGGGCCCGGCTTCCGGTGCGGTCGGCGGACCGGGGGTCGAGGCGCCCGTGCTGCTCGCCGGACTGCAGGGCCGCGATCACCACACCGCTGATGACGAGCGCGAGAAGTGCGAGCAGCGGCCCGCGGGACCGGGTCCACACGTTGCGGACGGTGGGCGGGAGCGCGGTGGTGCCCGGGGCTGCCGTGGTCATCCGCGGCTCCTGGCCGGGGTTGTGGCCAGGTCGGGCTTGGCGTGTTCCAGCTCGGTGTCGAGGCCGGCCAGGAGTGCGTACGCCGCTTCCGTGCCGGGGCGGCCGCCGTATGTGACGTCGTTGAAAGTGCGTGCCACGGTGCGCAGTCGGTCGGCGTACGCGGGGAGTGCCCCTCCCGCTTCGGTGGCGGCCTCGTCCGCGGTGCGGCCAGGGCCTGGAGTGAGCAGCGTGCGTTCTTCGAGTGCGAGGACGAGGGCGCGCATGCGGTCCTGGATCGCCTGGCTCCACCGGCCCTCGGCGGCGTGCCGGTCGGCGGTCGCACGGTGTTCGGCGGCGGTGCGGGGGGCGTCGGAGAAGAGCGCCCCGCTGGTCGTCGGAGTGCGGCGTACCGCCCCGAGCCGCAGCCGGAGGGCGATCGCGAGCAGCAGCACGCATACGGCGATGGCGAGCAGCCCGATCCAGCCGCCCGGGGTGGTGTGGGCGGCGGCGGTGAAGAGTGCGTCGACGCGTTCCCAGAGCCAGTCGAGGGCGCGCTGGATCGGGTTGGGGTCGTGCTGGTGGTACCGCGGGTCGGACAGCTCTCGCTCGGCCGCCTCGCGGGCGGGGACGCGTGGAGTCCGCACCGGTATGTCGTCGTCGGGCCGCGCCATGAGTCGTCCGAGCGCGGCCCCGTTCCCCCCTGTGGTCACCGCATCAGCTTCCCGGCGTGGTGTGGTCCGGCTGCTGCCCGGCGTCGTCGGCCGGGGTGGCCTTGGCCGGGGCATCCGCGGTGTCCGTGGCATCCGTGGGCGCGGTGTCCGTCCCGGTGGCCTCCGCGCAGGTCTCGGCCGTCTCGTGGCCGTTCGCCTCGGGACCGGCTGCCTCGGAGTCCGTTGCCTTCGGGGCTGCCTTGGTGCTGTCCGTGGCAGACCCGGCCGCCGGAGTGCCGTCTGCCGGTGTGCCAGCGGAGGCCGGGGCGGCCGATGCCGGCGTGTAGTCCGGGGTCGGTGCCGAGGCTGCGGGAGCGGGGGGCGCCGGGTGCGCGGTGGGGGCATCGGCGCCGTAACCGGGGAGGCCTGCGGCGCGGGCGAGTTCGAGGTCGAGCGCCTCGCGGCGGATGCGCTGGTCCATGTACAGGAGCGCGGTGACGCCGGCGCTGATCGGGAAGGTGATGGTGGAGCTGATGACGGCGCCGACGCCGAGCACGATCAGGAACGACCAGCCGGTGTTGTTGCCGGTGCCGCTCGCCCAGTCCATGAGGTTCTCGCCGCCGATGAGGAAGGCGACGAGGGTGGCCGGGATCTGGATGATGAACTCGACGATGCCGACCAGGAGGTAGGTGAGGAGCTGTGCGCCCAGCACCCGCCACCAGGCACCCCGTACGAGCTTCACGGACCGGCGCATCGCGGCGATGACGCCCTGCTTCTCCAGCATCAGCGCGGGCGAGGCGAGGCTGAAGCGGACCCACAGCCAGAGGGCCACGAGGCCGGCCACCAGTCCGCCGAAAACGGTGAGCAGCAGGCCTGCCTTCAGCGAGCCCGTGGCGACAAGGAGGAGGCCGGGCGCGACACCGACCGCGAGGGTGGCCGTGATGAGCAGGGGGAGCAGTACGAGCAGGCCGAGCAGGCGCGGGAGCTGGGGATGCGCGTCACGCCAGGCCTCTTTGACGGTCACCGAGCGGCCCAGGACGGCCCGGCTCACGACCATGGTGAGCAGGCCGGTGGCGATGAGGGTGGCGAGCAGCCCGATCACCGAGGTGATGCCGGTGGCGGCGAGCGAATTGGCCAGGTCGCGCATGGTTTCGCGGAGGGGCGGGACGTTTCCGCCCGCGGGCGAGGGCACGCGGCCGACGCCCTGGAACCACCAGCCGGTGACCCCGGTGACGGCGGTCTGTGTGACCACCGCGACGATCAGCGAGATGCCGAGGACGGTGCGCCAGTGGGCGCGCATGGTGGTGACCGCGCCGTCGAGTATCTCGCCGACGGCGAGCGGGCGCAGCGGGATGACGCCGGGCTTGGCGGCCTGTGGCATCGAGGCCCAGGCGCCGCCCCAAGGGGGCTGCTGCCCGGGGCCCGGAGTGCCGCCCCAGCCGGGACCGCCGTAGCCGGGCGACGTGGCACGGGTGCGGTCGCCGCCCGTGGTCTGGCCGGGCCGTCCGTGCGGGCCTGCCTGACCGGGGATTCCGGCGGGTGCCGACCACTGGCCGGCGGGCGGTTGTTCCTTGGACCAGTTCGGCGGGGTGGACTGCCCGGCGGTGTCGGCCGGGTCTGTCTGGGTGGGCTGTTCCTGTGTGCCGCGGGCCGGCTCGTCGGAGGGAGTGGATCCGGGCGAAGCCCAGCCCGGAGAGTTGTTCATCGTCGCTCCTTCTTGCTGCCCGTCCGCCGGGGCGGCCGGGGTCCGGGGTCCGCGGTGGCAGTCATCGTGTCATGGCGACCGGCGCTGTGTACCGGTGCACGGAGCAGGAGGGGACCTTCTGTTCGAGGGGCGGTGGGCGGCAGACTGAACGAATGGGCGATCACCACGAGGTATCCGAGGCGGGCGCCGGGGCGCTCGCGATCCCGTCGTTGCGCTGGGAGGAAGCACCTGAGGGGCCTGTCCTGGTCCTTCTTGATCAGACGCGGCTGCCGGCCGAGGAGGTCGAGCTGGTCTGCACGGACGTGCCGGCGCTGGTGCAGGCGATCCGGACGCTGGCCGTACGCGGGGCGCCGCTGCTGGGCATCGCGGGTGCGTACGGCGTCGCGCTGGCCGCGGCACGCGGCTTCGACGTGGAGGAGGCGGCGGAGGCGCTGGCGCAGGCCCGGCCGACCGCGGTCAATCTGGGGTACGGCGTGCGGCGGGCGGCCGCCGCGTACCGCGCGGAGCTGGGCGAGGGCGGTGCTCGGGCCGCAGCGGCCGCGGCGCTGGCCGAGGCGCGGGCCGTGCACGACGAGGACATCGTGGCCAGCGCACGGATGGCGGAGCACGGGCTGGCGCTGCTGGGCGAGCTGCTGCCGGGTGGCGGGCACCGGATTCTCACGCACTGCAATACCGGTGCGCTGGTGTCCGGGGGCGAGGGCACCGCCCTGGCGGTGGCGCTGGCCGCGCACCGGGCCGGTGAGCTGCGCCGGCTGTGGGTGGACGAGACGCGGCCGCTGTTGCAGGGCGCACGGCTGACCGCCTACGAGGCGGCGCGGGCGGGTATGGCGTACACGGTGCTCTCGGACGGGGCGGCGGGCTCGCTGTTCGCCGGGGGCGAGGTGGACGCGGTGCTGATCGGCGCGGACCGGATCGCGGCGGACGGATCGGTGGCCAACAAGGTCGGCAGCTATCCGCTGGCGGTGCTGGCGCGGTACCACCACGTGCCGTTCGTGGTGGTGGCACCGACCAGCACGGTGGATCTGGAGACCGAGGAGGGGGCGGATATCGAGGTGGAGCAGCGTCCGGGTCAGGAAGTGACGGAGTTCTCGTTGCCGAGTGTGCAGGGGCCCGGGGCGGAGGCAGGTATCGCCATACCGGTGGCGCCGCTGGGCGCACAGGCCTACAACCCGGCCTTCGACGTCACTCCGGCGGAGCTGGTGACGGCGATCGTCACGGAGGCCGGAGTGGTGTCTCCGGTGACCCGGGAAGGGCTGGCAGGGGTGTGTTCCACGTCACGATGGAGTAAGTCACGATCAGGTAATGGGATGATGGCCGAATGAAGGGACGCGTCCTGGTCGTCGACGACGACACCGCACTGGCGGAGATGCTCGGCATCGTGCTGCGCGGCGAGGGTTTTGAACCGTCGTTCGTGTCGGACGGTGACAAGGCCCTTGCGGCCTTCCGCGAGACCAAGCCCGATCTTGTGCTGCTCGACCTGATGCTCCCCGGCCGGGACGGTATCGAGGTCTGCCGGCTGATCCGGGCCGAGTCCGGGGTGCCGATCGTCATGCTGACCGCCAAGAGCGACACGGTGGATGTGGTGGTCGGGCTCGAGTCGGGCGCGGACGACTACATCGTCAAGCCGTTCAAGCCCAAGGAGCTGGTGGCCCGGATTCGGGCGCGGCTGCGGCGTTCGGAGGAGCCCACGCCCGAGCAGCTCGCGATCGGTGACCTGGTCATCGACGTGGCGGGCCACTCGGTGAAGCGGGACGGTCAGTCGATCGCGCTGACCCCGCTGGAGTTCGACCTGCTGGTCGCGCTGGCGCGCAAGCCGTGGCAGGTGTTCACGCGTGAGGTGCTGCTCGAGCAGGTCTGGGGCTATCGGCACGCCGCCGACACCCGGCTGGTCAACGTCCATGTGCAGCGGCTGCGCTCCAAGGTCGAGAGGGACCCGGAGCGGCCGGAGATCGTGGTGACCGTGCGCGGGGTCGGCTACAAGGCCGGGCCCAGCTGAGATGACCCGGGACGGTTCGGCCCCGGAGGGAAAGCGGGGGCGCACCGTCGGTCCGGCGGGGGATATGTCCTTTTCGGGCCGGTTGTCGGCCTGGTTGCTGCGCGGTGGGCAGTTGCTGCCCGACGGCGCGGTGAGCGGGCCGGTCCACCCGCTGCTGCGGCTCTTCAGCCGCTGGGTACGGCGGCCGCTGCTGCCCGCCCTGCGGCTGTGGCGCCGCAACATCCAGCTGCGGGTGGTGGCGACCACCCTGCTGATGTCACTCGCCGTGGTGCTGCTGCTCGGTGTCGTGGTCGTCGGGCAGGTCCGTAATGGCCTGCTCACGGCCAAGGCCCAGGCCGCGCAGAGCCAGGCCGTCGGCGGCTTCAGCGTCGCCCAGAAGATGGCGGACGGCGCCGACGACACCCGGCCCGACGAAGGTGCCCGCACCGGAAACCGCGGCACCCAGGACTCCGCGACCTGGCTGACCGGTCTGGTCGAACAGCTCGCCAGTGGCGGCCAGGGCGTCTTCTCCGTCGTGGCGCTCAGCTCCGACTCCGACGAACCGTTCGGCGACTCCAGCCCCGGCACCCGGGGGCCGCGCGCCTCCGGCGATGTCGATCCCGAGCGGAGCGTGCCCGCCGATCTGCGGCGGAAGCTGGACACCAAATCCGGGACGTTCCGCGGCTACACCCAGATCAAGCGCATCGGGTCGGACGACGGGGTGCCGGCGCTCATCATCGGCAAGCGGCTCAACGATGTGAACAGCAACCAGTACCAGCTCTACTACCTCTTCCCGTTCAGTCAGGAGGAGGAGTCGCTCAAGCTGGTGACGGGGACCCTCGCGACCGCCGGGGTGTTCGTCGTGATCCTGCTCGGCGCGATCGCCTGGCTGGTGGTGCGGCAGGTCGTCACGCCCGTACGGATGGCCGCCGGGATCTCCGAGCGGCTGGCCGCCGGGCTGCTCCAGGAGCGGATGAAGGTCACCGGCGAGGACGACATCGCCCGGCTCGGTGAGTCCTTCAACAAGATGGCGCAGAACCTCCAGCTCAAGATCCAGCAGCTGGAGGAGCTGTCCCGGATGCAGCGCCGCTTCGTCTCCGACGTCTCGCACGAGCTGCGGACGCCGCTGACGACCGTACGGATGGCGGCCGATGTCATCCATGACGCGCGCGACGAGTTCGACCCGGCCACGGCGCGCTCCGCCGAGCTGCTGCGCGGCCAGCTCGACCGCTTCGAGTCGCTGCTCGCGGAGCTGCTGGAGATCAGCCGGTTCGACGCCGGCGCGGCCGCGCTGGAGGCCGAGCCGGTCGACCTGCGCGATGTGGTGCACCGCGTCATCGAGGGGGCCGAGCCGCTCGCCGAGCGCAAGGGCACCCGCATCCTGGTGCGCGGCGCCGAGCAGCCCGTCATCGCCGAGGCCGACCCCCGCCGGGTGGAGCGGGTGCTGCGCAACCTCGTCGTTAACGCCGTCGAGCACGGCGAGGGCCGCGACGTGGTCGTGCGGCTGGCCTCCGCGGGCGGCAGTGACGGCAGCGGCGGCGCGGTGGCCGTCGCGGTGCGTGACTACGGCGTCGGCCTCAAGCCCGGCGAGGCCGCCCGGGTCTTCAACCGTTTCTGGCGCGCGGACCCGGCGCGGGCCCGTACGACCGGCGGCACCGGACTCGGCCTGTCCATCGCCGTCGAGGACGCCCGGCTGCACGGCGGCTGGCTGCAGGCCTGGGGCGAGCCGGGCGGCGGTTCGCAGTTCCGGCTGACGCTGCCGCGCACGGCCGGCGAGACGCTGCGCGGGTCCCCGATACCCCTGGAGCCGGACGACTCACGGCGCCACCGCGGACTGGACGAGACGGGGCAGCCGCGCGCCGGATCGGGCCGCAAGGCGTCCACGATCCCGGTGCAGACCCGGGCCGCGCAGGCCGGTGACGCCGCGTCCCCCGTACCGGAGCCGAAGACCGCCCGCCCGGAGGCCGATCCGACGGCGCTGCCCGGCAGCGGTGCCCGTGTGGTGCCGCAGAGCACAGGCGTACGGAGCGAGGCGGCGGTGCGTGGCGACGGCGCGCACACCGACGAGCCGGTCCGCGGGAGCGGGGCCGAGCGGGAAGCCGGACAGGGCGTGGAGCGGGAAGGCGGGCT
Source organism: Streptomyces sp. NPDC048612 (assembly GCF_043199295.1). NCBI lineage: Bacteria > Bacillati > Actinomycetota > Actinomycetes > Kitasatosporales > Streptomycetaceae > Streptomyces > Streptomyces sp. NPDC048612. The sequence goes on along the minus strand of NZ_JBICVV010000028.1, from coordinate 85,724 downwards.
GCGTGAACACTGAGCGCGGAGGCGAGCGCGGGGAGGGCACCGGATGCCGTCCACGCGCCCGCAGGGGAGCCGGGCCGGCGCGGAAGTCGCTGCTGCTCGGCTGCGCGGCGGTGCTGCTGGCGGGCTGTGCGTCGATGCCGGACAGCGGGGACGTCACGTCCGTCGACCAGTCGCCGCGCTCCGAAGGCGAGTCGCAGGTACGGGTCTACGGCGTGCCCCCGCAGAACGGTGCGCAGCCCACCAACATCGTGCGCAGCTTCCTCGACGCGACGACCAGCGACGAGGCGGACTTCCGTACGGCCACCCAGTACCTGGCCAAGTCGGCGAAGCGGACCTGGCGGCCGTTCCGGGCCACGAATGTGCTCCAGGAGCGTCCGAAGGCCGAGCCGAAGGCACAGCCCAACCGCGAGGACGCCGACGGCTACACCGTCACGCTCTCCGGCAGCCAGGTCGCGACGGTGGACGACGGCCACGCCTACACCCCGGAGGAGAAGCCGTACCGCCGCACGATCCACCTCATCAAGGAGGGCGGACAGTGGCGCATCGACCGGCTCCCCGACGGGCTGGTGCTCGGACTGTCCGACTTCCAGCGCATCTACCGCTCCGTCAACAAGTACTATTTCGCGTCCTATGACTCGGAGTCACAGGAGCCCAAGGCGAACCGGAACGCGCTCGTCGCGGACCCGGTCTACCTGCGCCAGCGGATAAAGCCGATCACGGCCGGCGTGGAGGCGCTGCTGTCCGGGCCCACCGACTGGCTGCATCAGGTGACGACCTCGGCGTTCCCGTCCGGCACCCGGCTCGCCGCGAGTGATCTGGCGCTGGACGACTCCAACGCGCTGCGGGTCAGGCTCAGCAAGCAGGCGGTGAACACGGACACCACCCAGTGCAAGCGGATGGCGGCTCAGCTCTTCTTCACCGTCCAGGACATGACGCGGGCTTCGAAGGTCAGCGAGGTGGAACTCCAGGACAACAGCGGCAACTCGCTCTGCGCGCTGTCCCAGGAGCAGGCCGAGCACGACTTCGCCCCGTCTCCGGGCACCGGGCCCGCGCCCAAGGAGTACTTCATCGACGCCGACCAGAAGGTCGTGGCCATGTCGGACTCCGCGACCGAACCGACGCCGGTGCGCGGACCGTTCGGAACCGGTCACACCCCGCTGCGTTCGGTCGCCATCTCGCGGGGCGAGGACACCGCGGCCGGGGTGTCGATCGATGGCCGGTCGCTGTATGTGGCCGGTCTGGAGGACGACATCAAACGCGGCGACCCACTGCTGACCAGCACCGGACCGGCCAAGGGGGCTGACAGCGGGCTGACCGCGCCGAGCTGGGACGGCCTGGGCGACCTGTGGATCGCGGACGGCGCCGCGCACGGTTCGCGGCTGCTGCGGATGCGCGAGGGCAAGGGCGACCCCGAAGAGGTGGCGGTGCCCGGCCTCGGCGGACGGCGGATCAAGGCCATCAAGGTGGCCGCCGACGGGATACGGATCGCGATCCTGGTGGAGGACAAGGGGCGTACGACGCTCCAGCTCGGCCGGGTCGAGCGGGGCGGAAGCCCGTCGCACCCGAAGCTTTCGGTGCAGGAACTGCGGCCGATCGCGCCGCAGTTGGAGGACGTGGTGGCCGCGTCCTGGGCGGGCGGCAGCCGCCTTGTGGTGGTCGGACGGGAGTCCGGCGGGGTGCAGCAGATGCAGTTCATGGAGACCGACGGTTCGGCGTCCAACGCACAGACGCTGCCCGGCGTCAACGGCGTCAAGGCGGTGGCCGCGTCGGAGGACGAAACCAGGCCGCTGATCGCGGACGCCACGGAGGGCATCGTGCGGCTGCCGCCGGACGCGAACTGGAAGACCGTGGTGAAGGACGGGACGGCGCCGGTCTATCCCGGGTGACGCGGGTGGCGCGGGCATCGGCTCGATGCCGGCCGTGATGCCGGCGGGGTGAGACGCGCCGTCCGGGGCCACCGGGCACGAGGGGTTCTGCCTGCGGCGATGCCCTGTGCGGAGGTCCGTGCGGCTGCCCCCGCGGTGGGTCCGGCCCTGGTTATCCACAGGGGTGGTGGCCGGGCGGGAACGGCGGGACAGTGGAGTCATGCAGGGGGTGTGGCGCGAACTGGCCGGTCTTGTGCTGCCGGTCGACTGTGCGGGGTGCGGCCGGCCGCGTACGGAGCTGTGTGCGGAATGCCGTCGGGTGCTCGCGCGGGACGGGCGCGGGGCACGGCGGGTCCGGCCGTGGCCGGAGCCCGTGGGGCTGCCCCGGGTGTGGGCGGGTGCGCCCTATGCCGACGAGGTGCGGGCGGTGCTGCTGGCCCACAAGGAGCGCGGTGCCCTACGGCTGGCCGGGCCGCTGGGGGCGGCGCTGGCCGGGGCCGTGCGGGGGCTGCGGGCCGGCCGCGGGCCGCTGCTGCTGGTGCCCGTGCCGTCGGCACGAAGATCGGTGGCGGAGCGCGGGCACGATCCGGTGCGCAGGATCGCGCTGGCGGCGGCCGGGGAACTCCGGCGGGCCGGGACGGGTGCCCGGGTGCTCGCGGTGCTGCGGCAGCGCCGTCCGGTGGCCGACCAGGCGGGGCTGAGCGCCCGCCAGCGGCTGGCGAACGTCGCCGGTGCGCTGGAGGTGCGGGCCGGGGCGGGGAGGCTGCTGACGGGGCAGCCAGCCGTGCTGGTGGACGACCTGGTGACGACGGGGGCCACGCTCGCGGAGGCGGCACGGGTCGTCACGGCGGCCGGCGGCCGGGTGGCCGGGGCCGCGGTGGTGGCGGCGCCGGGCCGTGCTTTCGGGGCCGAGGGGCCGAACGGCGGGGCAATACCACGGGACGCATAGGCGAGGAGGAAAAGCCACCCAAATGGAGCCGACGCCTCCGAGGGGGTGCCGACATCCGTCCGGGAGAGCTATGTTCGGTTGTGAGGACTTGGCGGGTGTATTGCCTCGAATGTCGTGATGAGTGCGTTCAGGGGCGTTTTCGGCGACCCTGAAATCGGGGGGAGTGGACCCCTGGTCGTCGGGGGAGGAGGAGGTGAAAGTCGCCAAGTCCGAGGCTCCGGCACCCACCGGAGCCTGGTGCAAGAAGGAATCGCTCCGCTTGTCGAGCGGAGTGATCCGGGAACGGAGTTCTGCGTGGACATCGTCGTCAAGGGCCGCAAGACAGATGTGCCCGAGCGGTTCCGCAAGCACGTGGCCGAGAAGCTGAAGCTGGACAAGGTCCAGAAGCTCGACGCCAAGGTGATCAGCCTGGACGTCGAGGTGTCCAAGGAGCCCAACCCGCGGCAGGCCGACCGTTCCGACCGAGTGGAGATCACCCTCCGCTCCCGTGGCCCGGTGGTCCGGGCCGAGGCGGCCGCAGCCGACCCGTACGCCGCGCTGGATCTGGCAACCGCCAAGCTCGAGGCGCGCCTGCGGAAGCAGCACGACAAGCGCTACTCGCGTCGCGGCAACGGCCGCATCCCGGCGAGTGAGGTCGCTGTCACCGTGCCCGACGCCGCAAGCCTGAACACCAACGGCGAACTCGCCGCCGAGGCCGATCAGAAGGTACCGACCACCCGGATGGGGTCGATCGACGTCCAGGGTGAGGGACCGCTGATCGTCCGCGAGAAGACCCACTCCGCCGCGCCGATGCTGCTCGACCAGGCGCTCAACGAGATGGAGTTGGTCGGACACGACTTCTACCTCTTCGTCGACGCCGACACCAAGCTTCCGAGTGTCGTCTACCGGCGGCACGCATACGACTACGGAGTCATCCACTTGAACCCCGACTTGTTCGGGGAGGAGGAGCCCGGCGGCGCAGGCGGCGCGCTGGGCGGCTGAAGCCCACCCGCTCGGTGCCCCCGGCGCACGTCGGGGGCACCATCGTGCCCGGAGAGAGCAGGAGTTGAAGCCGTATAGTGTTTGTGCCGGCCAGGGAGTATGGGGACACGAAACGGCGACGAGCCGGGGAGACGGTCGTATGACACCGATCGGGCCGGCCGCAGGGGGCTGTCGTCAACCAGCCTTATTTCCAAGCTCCGGCCGTACGGCCGAGTAGTTGACGGGGAGGATCAATGGGGGGCACTTTCGGGCCCGTGCACGACGACGCGGATGAGGACCACCGCGGTTCCGGTGGCGAGGACGGGGCCTGCCGGGACGTGAGCGTGCCGCGCAAGGAGCCGATCCGGGTGCTGGTCGTGGACGATCACGCGCTCTTCCGGCGGGGTCTGGAGATCGTGCTGGCCCAGGAAGAGGACATCCAGGTCGTCGGTGAGGCGGGAGACGGCGCGGAGGCGGTCGACAAGGCCGCGGATCTGCTGCCCGACATCGTGCTGATGGACGTACGGATGCCCCGGCGCGGCGGCATCGAGGCATGTACCTCCATCAAGGAGGTGGCCCCCAGCGCGAAGATCATCATGCTCACGATCAGCGACGAAGAGGCCGATCTCTACGACGCGATCAAGGCCGGCGCCACCGGTTACCTCCTCAAGGAGATCTCCACCGACGAGGTGGCGACCGCGATCCGCGCCGTGGCGGACGGCCAGTCGCAGATCAGCCCGTCGATGGCGTCCAAGCTCCTGACGGAGTTCAAGTCGATGATCCAGCGTACGGACGAGCGCAGGCTGGTGCCCGCGCCCCGGCTCACCGACCGTGAGCTGGAGGTTCTCAAGCTGGTCGCCACGGGCATGAACAACCGCGACATCGCCAAGGAACTCTTCATCTCCGAGAACACGGTGAAGAACCACGTCCGCAACATCCTGGAGAAGCTGCAGCTGCACTCCCGGATGGAGGCGGTGGTGTACGCGATGCGGGAGAAGATCCTCGAGATCCGCTGAGCGGACCGGCCGGGGGCGAGGTGCGCCCCCGGACCGCCGGCCTGCGGCTTTCAGTCACTCGTGTGGGTGAGTTCCGAACGCAGGGCGCCGGCCAGTTTCCGGTCGTCGCAGCGGTCGACGCGTACGGAGTCGCAGCCGACCCAGTCCGCGGCCTCCCGGAGGGCCCGGGCCATCGGGACGACCGCCTTGGGACCCTGCATCGAGACCTGGCGGGCGACCAGGGTGGTGCCCTCGCGGGCCGGGTCCACCCGGCCCAGCAGCCGGCCGCCCGCCAGCAGGGGCATCGCGAAATAGCCGTGGACTCGCCGGGGACGGGGGACGTACGCCTCCAGGCGGTGGGTGAAGCCGAAGATCCGTTCCGTGCGCGGCCGGTCCCAGATCAGCGAGTCGAAGGGCGAGAGCAGGGTCGTACGGTGCCGGCCGCGGGGCGGGTCGGCCAGCGCGGCGGGGTCGGCCCAGGCGGGCTTCCCCCAGCCCTCGACCTCGACCGGGACCAGTCCGGAGTCCGCGACGACGGCGTCGACCTGCTCGGCCTTGAGACGGTGGTAGTCGGCCAGATCGGCGCGGGTGGCGACGCCCATCGCGGCCCCGGCCTGGGCGACCAGGCGGCGCAGGCACTCGGCGTCCTCCAGGTCGTCGTGCAGCAGGGAGTCCGGGACGGCGCGCTCGGCGAGGTCGTAGACACGCTTCCAGGCGCGGCGTTCCGTACAGACCACCTGGCCGGTGTCGAGCAGCCACTCCACCGCGATCTTGGTCTCGGACCAGTCCCACCACTCCCCGCCGTTCCGCCCGCCGCCCAGTTCGGAGGTGGTCAGCGGGCCGTCGGCCGTCAGCCGGTCCAGGACGGCGGCGCAGGAGCGCTCGGAGTCCGCCAGCACATGCCAGCGGTGGCCCTTGGCCCGCCGGGCGCGGCGGCGGAAGGCGAAGTGCGGCCACTCCTCGATGGGCAGGATGCAGGCGGCGTGGGACCAGTACTCGAAGCTGTGCGGCCGTGCCGCGGGCGCGCCGGCCGGAGTCGTGGTCCAGTAGGCGGCCTCGACGGTGTCGCGGCCGACCGCGCCGAGCCGGGCGTACGGCACCAGCTCATGGGAGCGGGCCAGTACCGAGATCGTGTCGAGCTGCACCGCGCCCAGGCTCCGCAGCATCCCGCGCACCCCCGCCCGCCGGTCCGGGGCGCCCAGCAGGCCCTGGGCCCGCAATGCCAAGCGCCGGGCGTCGTCGCGGGACAGGGCGGTCACGGGCGGGGGCTGGGGTGCGCGCGGCGTCACGGCGGTCATGCGGGAAAGCCTAGGGGCGGGCACTGACAACGGGCCCGGGACCGGAATATCCGCTGGTGGCGGGCGGTGGCCGGGCCCGGCCGGAGCGGGCCGGGCCCGGCGCGGCGCCGTCCCGCCCCGGCTCAGCCGGGGTACGGCAGGTAGGGCGTGGTGTCCGGGACGGCCGGGCCGCCGGCACCGGCGAGGCCCGGCTCCCCGGCCAGGTCGGACGGGAGCAGCGAGCCGATCCAGACGTCCCGGCGGGTGCCCCCGTACACCCGGTGGGCGCGCAGGGTGCCCTCCATCCGGAAGCCGAGCCTGCGGGCCACGGCCCGGGAGCCGTCGTTGCCCGCCTCGGCGCGCCACTCCAGGCGCTCCACGCCCAGATCGCGGAAAGCCCAGCCCAGCACCGCGCGGGCCGCCTCGACGGTGTACCCCCGGCCGCGCTGCTCCTTCGCGGTCCAGTAGCCCAGCTCGGCCTGTCGTTCCGGGGTGTCCAGCCGGAGGCGTACCAGGCCCGTCGCGCCGACCAGGGCACCGTCCTCCCGGGTGACGACGGCGAAGTGGTACCCGGTGTCGTCGCGCCAGGACCCGGGGGCCACCGTCCCGGCGAACTTCTCCGCGTCCGCCGGCCCGTAGGGTGAGGGGACGCTCGTCCAGCGGGGGATGTCGGGCTCCTGGCACGCGGCGTGCAGCGCGGGCGCGTCGGAGGGGGCGAAGGGGCGCAGCACGAGGCGCTCGGTTCTGAGAGTGACGGGCTTCATGGCGTGAGTCTGCTATCTCGTGGAAGCCGTGACGAAGGGATTTCCCGCGGGATTCCGGCGGGCGCCCGGCACCTTCTCGCGGCGTCGTGCGTTCTCGGGAGGAGGGGACGGCGGGGGTTCGCTGCGGCGTACCTCCCGGCCCGGCGGCCTCCTCCTTTACGATGGCCGTTGCGGCGGGGCCTGCCCCCTTGGAAACATGCCGCGCCCGCGCACTCGACCGTGCAGGCCCGACCGGCAAGGAGACCAGCCCAAGTGTCCGTCTTGACGAAGATCATGCGTGCAGGCGAAGGAAAGATCCTGCGCAAACTGCACCGCATCGCGGGCCAGGTCAACTCCATCGAGGAGGACTTCGCGGCGCTCTCCGACGCCGAGCTGCGGGCGCTCACGGACGAGTACAAGCAGCGCTACGCGGACGGCGAGAGCCTCGACGACCTGCTGCCCGAAGCGTTCGCCACGGTCCGTGAGGCCGCCAAGCGCGTGCTCGGCCAGCGGCACTACGACGTGCAGCTGATGGGTGGCGCGGCCCTGCACCTCGGGTACGTCGCCGAGATGAAGACCGGTGAGGGCAAGACCCTGGTCGGTACCCTCCCGACGTATCTGAACGCGCTGTCCGGCAAGGGCGTCCACCTGATCACGGTGAACGACTACCTGGCCGAGCGCGACTCCGAGATGATGGGCCGGGTCCACAAGTTCCTGGGCCTGACCGTCGGTTGCATCCTCGCCGACATGACGCCGGCCCAGCGCCGCGAGCAGTACAACTGCGACATCACCTACGGCACGAACAACGAGTTCGGCTTCGACTACCTGCGCGACAACATGGCCTGGTCGCAGGACGAACTCGTCCAGCGGGGCCACAACTTCGCGGTCGTCGACGAGGTCGACTCGATCCTCGTCGACGAGGCCCGTACGCCGCTGATCATCTCCGGCCCGGCCGACTCCGCCACCAAGTGGTACGGCGACTTCGCCAAGTTGGTGAAGCGCCTCAAGCGGGGCGAGGCCGCCAACCCGCAGCGCGGCGTCGAGGAGACCGGTGACTACGACGTCGACGAGAAGAAGCGCACCGTCGGCATCCACGAGTCCGGTGTCAGCAAGGTCGAGGACTGGCTGGGCATCGACAACCTGTACGAGTCGGTGAACACCCCGCTCGTCGGTTACCTCAACAACGCGATCAAGGCCAAGGAGCTCTTCAAGAACGACAAGGACTACGTCGTCATCGACGGCGAAGTCATGATCGTCGACGAGCACACCGGCCGTATCCTCGCCGGCCGCCGCTACAACGAGGGCATGCACCAGGCCATCGAGGCGAAGGAGGGGGTGGACATCAAGGACGAGAACCAGACGCTCGCCACGATCACCCTCCAGAACTTCTTCCGCCTCTACGGCAAGCTCTCCGGCATGACCGGTACGGCCATGACCGAGGCCGCCGAGTTCCACCAGATCTACAAGCTCGGCGTCGTCCCGATCCCGACGAACCGCCCGATGGTCCGTATGGACCAGGCGGACCTGATCTACCGCACCGAGACCGCGAAGTTCGACGCGGTCGTCGAGGACATCGTCGAGAAGCACGGCAAGGGCCAGCCGATCCTGGTCGGCACGACCTCCGTGGAGAAGTCCGAGTACCTCTCCCAGCAGCTCAACAAGCGTGGTGTCGCCCACGAGGTGCTCAACGCCAAGCAGCACGACCGTGAGGCGCCGATCATCGCGCAGGCCGGCCGCAAGGGCGCCGTCACCGTCGCCACGAACATGGCCGGCCGTGGTACGGACATCAAGCTCGGCGGCAACCCCGACGACCTCGCCGAGGCGGAGCTGCGCCAGCGCGGCATGGACCCGGTGGAGCACGTCGAGGAGTGGGCGGCCGCGCTGCCCGCCGCCCTGGAGCGCGCCGAGGCCGCGGTCAAGGCGGAGTTCGAGGAGGTCAAGGAGCTCGGCGGGCTCTACGTCCTGGGCACCGAGCGGCACGAGTCGCGGCGTATCGACAACCAGCTGCGCGGTCGTTCCGGCCGTCAGGGCGACCCCGGCGAGTCGCGGTTCTACCTGTCCCTCGGTGACGACCTGATGCGGCTGTTCAAGGCCCAGATGGTCGAGCGGGTCATGGCGATGGCCAATGTCCCCGACGACGTCCCGATCGAGAACAAGATGGTGACCCGGGCGATCGCCTCCGCCCAGTCGCAGGTCGAGCAGCAGAACTTCGAGACGCGCAAGAACGTCCTGAAGTACGACGAGGTGCTCAACCGCCAGCGCGAGGTCATCTACGGCGAGCGCCGCCGTGTCCTGGAGGGCGAGGATCTGCAGGACCAGATCAAGCACTTCATGGACGACACCATCGACGCCTACATCCACGCGGAGACCGTCGAGGGATTCGCCGAGGAGTGGGACCTGGAGCGGCTGTGGAGCGCCTGCAAGCAGCTCTACCCGGTCCGGGTGAGTGTCGAGGAGCTGGAGGACGAGGCCGGCGACCGCGCGGGCATCACCGCCGACTTCATCGCCGAGGCCATCAAGGACGACATCCACGAGCAGTACGCCGCCCGTGAGGAGCAGCTCAGCCCGGATGTGATGCGGGAGCTGGAGCGCCGGGTCGTGCTGTCCGTCCTGGACCGCAAGTGGCGTGAGCACCTCTACGAGATGGACTACCTCCAGGAGGGCATCGGCCTGCGGGCGATGGCCCAGAAGGACCCGCTGGTCGAGTACCAGCGCGAGGGCTTCGACATGTTCACCGCGATGATGGAGGGCATCAAGGAGGAGTCCGTCGGCTACCTGTTCAACCTGGAGGTCCAGGTCGAGCAGCAGGTCGAGGAGGTTCCGGTGCAGGCAGCGGCGGAGCCGACGTCGCTGGACAAGGGCGCGCACGAGCCGGTGCCCGCGGGGCGCCCGGAGATCCACGCCAAGGGCCTGGAGGCGCCGCAGCGTCCGGACCGGCTGCACTTCACCGCCCCCAAGGTGGACGGTGACGGCAGCGTCATCGAGGGCGACTTCATCAGCGACGAGGAGGCCGGCCCGGCCCGTTCCGAGTCGGACGGTCTGACCCGTGCCGAGCGGCGCAAGGCCCAGAAGAGCGCGGGGCGCCGCCGCAAGAAGTGAGACGGCGCTGACGCGGTCCGGGCACGGGGTGCCGGGACCGCGGCGCGGAGGGCGCCCCGGCCGGACCACGGCCGGGGCGCCCTTCTGTGTGCCGGTCATCAGGCCGGGCACCGGACGGCCGGGGCGGGGCCGATGTCGAGGGCGGCGCAGCGCCAGCGGGAGTCGGCGCCCAGCTCCAGCCGGAAGGCCAGGGCCCGCAGCCGTTCCCCCGCCGTGATCCGGGCGAAGGCCTCGATGACACCGCGGCGGGGGCGGCACAGCCCGCAGTCGCGCACGGTGGGGGCCGGGCCGCCGCGGCCCGGCCCCGGGACCGGCCGCAGCGGTGCCTGCGGCGCGAGCTCCGCCAGCCGGTCGTAGGCGGCGGGCAGCGCATGTCCCAGCAGGGCGTGCACGGGGCGCTGTCCGCTGAGCGCGAGCACCAGCTGCTGGGCGAACCAGTGATGCGGCCGGCTCTCCTGGGCCCGTCGTCGCGCGCCGGCGGTGGGCAGCGCGGTGCCGGCCGCGGTGACGGGGGCGGGGGCCGGGGCGCCGGTACGGGCCCGGCGGCTCTCGGCGGCGGCCGTCGCGGCGGGGCGGGCCGGGCGGGGCGCGGTCCGGGCGGGGCCGCGTCCGGCGGAACCGGGGCCGCGGCCGCCGGAACCGCTCCGGCCCGGTGATCCGGGGCCGCTGCCGGCCGGGCCGAGGGGGCGGCGGTCGGCGGGGGACCGCCGTGGCCGGGGAACGCCGGGGAGCGTTCCCGCGGTGGCGGCGGGGCGGTTGCGCGGGCCGCCGCCGGCCGTGGCGTCCTCCGGTGCGGTGGGCGGGGCGGGCGGTGCGGTGCGTGCCGGGTCGGTGTCGGCGGTGGGTGTGATGGGCGCCGTGGTGGTGCGTGCCGTGGTGGTGGGTGCCGTGCTGTGGTCGGTGCCGGTCATGCCGGTGATCGCCCCCGTGGTGCCGGGCCCGTGAATTACTGGGCGGTAGCTTTTTGTGGTGGGGATCTTCTATCGACGGGACCGTGACGGCAGCAAGGCGCGTACGGGCCGGAAGCAGTGGTGCGCAGAGTTCACCCGTCCGTGGCGCGGGCCCGGGACGAGGCCGTGGGAGCGAGGCGTGGGAGCGGTTCCGGGCGGACGCCACGGGGGACGTGGGGGCACCACGATGGGGGACGCACGCCCGTATGCTGGCGGGACATCTTCGGAGTCGAGCGAATCGAGCGGAAGCGGCTGCCATGCGCGTCTATGTCCCCCTGACCCTTTCCGGTCTCGCAGAGGCGCACAAGAACGGCGAGCTGGGCCCCGGCCCCCTCGACGCCTACGCCGTCACGCCCGCGCTGCGCGAGTGGTACGTCTCGGACGACATCGAGGAGCTGGAGTACGCGGCGCTCGGCCGCGCCGCCCAGTCCTCGCTGCGGATGCTCGCCGGCCACCCGGAGACCGCGCGGCGCCGCGTGGTGGTGGCCGTGGACGTGCCCGACGGCGCCGCGGTGGCCGACCCCGACCGGGGGCTCGACCAGTCGGCGCTGGGCGAGGTGCGGGTCGCCGGTCCGGTGCCGCTGTCCAAGGCCGCCGCGGTGCATGTGGACGCCGCGGACGCGGAGGCGGACGTCGCGGCGGCCGCGGCGGCGCTCGGCGCGGCGGACCAGGGCGACGACGACGCGCAGTTCACGGTGGACGGCGCGGAGGACCACGACCTGATGTGGTTCGGGGTGCAGGAGATCCCGGAGCTGATCGCCTGAACGCCCGCGCCCGCCGGTCCCGCCGCATGGCCGGTGGCCGACGGCGTTGTCAGTGGGTGCGGGTACGTTTTCTTCATGGGGAAGCGCACGGGCACCGAGCCGGGGGACCGCATGGGACAGCACGCGACGCATATCGTCTGGGACTGGAACGGCACCCTGTTCCACGACATCGACGCCGTCATCGGGGCGACGAACTCCGCCTTCGCCGAGATCGGGATGGCGCCGATCACCCTGGAGGCGTACCGGGAGCTGTACTGCGTCCCCGTGCCGCGGTTCTACGAGCGGCTGATGGGGCGGCTGCCGACGGAGTCGGAGTGGCAGGTGATGGACGAGGCGTTCCACCGCCACTACAGCACCCACCGTCTGGGCTGTGAACTCGCCGAGGGCGTGCACGCCCTGCTGGAGAACTGGCAGTCGGCCGGGCGCAGCCAGTCGATCCTCAGCATGTACGGGCACGACGAGCTGATACCGATCGTCCGCGACTTCGGCATCGAGTCGCGGTTCGTGCGGGTGGACGGCAGGACCGGGCCGTCCGGCGGCACCAAGAGCGCGCACATGGTGCGGCACCTGGCGGCGATGGACGGCGTGGACCCGGGGCGTACGGTCGTGATCGGTGACGCCGTCGACGACGCGCTGGCGGCGCGCGACGCGGGCGCGTACGCGGTGCTCTACACGGGCGGCTCGCACAGCCGCCAGAGCCTGGAGACCGCCGGGGTGCCCGTGGTGGACACGCTCGCCGAGGCGGTCGGGCTCGCCGGAGAGATCGTCCTCTAGGACGGCCGTGCCCCGGAGCGCTGCGTGCCTCCTGGGCGCCGCTCCCGCCACCCGCCGCCGCCCTGCCGGTCCGCCGGGCACCCGGGCGCTGTGACGGCGCACACACCCCGTAGCGGCGCCGCGTTGTCCAGAAGGTCTAAGTTCGGGCCGAGGATTTGTTCCCCCAAGGCCCATGACGGCACCCACGTGGGGAGCGATAGCCTTGCACCGTGATCAGCGCGATAACCCGCGGGGGCATCGAGGCCCCTGCCGTGCGCCCGGGACACCACCGTGACCGGGCGGCCGCTGATCCTTGCGGCCACCACCCCATGTCGACTTTGTCAAAGATTGTCGATAACGGCACGGCCTTCTCTTCACGCGGCATAGCGTCGACAGCGACAGGACACCCCACGTCGCGGCGTTGTGCGGCTTCCATCACGTTCTTCCACGACGTCACGCAACGGCGCGCGACAGGAGCCAGAGGACATGCAGACCAAGCTGGACGAAGCCAAGACCGAGCTGCTCGCGAGGGCCGCCCGGGTCGTTGAAAGCAGCCCGGCCGGGGGCAAGCACCCGGTACGCGGCCTCGACCCGGACGCCCTGTCGGGATACCTCCAGCGCTACTACCTGCACACCGCCCCCGAGGACCTCACCGACCGTGACCCGGTCGACGTCGTCGGCGCCGCGCTCTCGCACTACCGCCTCGCGGAGCTGCGCCCCCAGGGCACCGCGAACGTCCGGGTGCACACCCCGACCGTCGAGGAGAACGGCTGGACCTGCAGCCACTCCGTCGTCGAGGTCGTCACCGACGACATGCCGTTCCTGGTCGACTCGGTCACCAACGAGCTCTCCCGACAGGGGCGCGGCATCCATGTCGTGATCCACCCGCAGGTGATCGTCCGCCGTGATGTCACCGGCAAGCTCATCGAGGTCTTCGACTCCAACTGCGACGCCCACGGCCGGACCGGCAAGGGCAAGGGCACCGAGCTGCCGCACGACGCGGTGACCGAGTCCTGGATTCACGTCGAGATGGACCGCGAGACCGACCGCGAGGACCTCCAGCAGATCACCGCCGACCTGCGCCGGGTGCTGTCCGACGTCCGCGAGGCCGTCGAGGACTGGGAGAAGATGCGCGCCGCCGCCGGCCGCATCGCCGAGGAGCTGCCCTCCGAGCCGGTCGCCGACGACCTCGGCGACCAGGAGATCGAGGAGGCCCAGGAGCTGCTGCGGTGGCTGTCCGCCGACCACTTCACCTTCCTCGGCTACCGCGAGTACGAGCTGAGCACCGCGCCCGGTGAGGGCGGCGCCGACGAGGACGTGCTGACCGCCGTGCCCGGCACCGGCCTGGGCATACTGCGCGCCGACCCGACGCACCGCGAGACCGCCGACGGCCACCCCGTCTCGCCGTCCTTCAACCGGCTGCCCGCCGACGCCCGCGCCAAGGCCCGTGAGCACAAGCTGCTCATCCTGACCAAGGCCAACAGCCGCGCCACCGTCCACCGCCCCTCCTACCTCGACTACGTCGGCGTCAAGAAGTTCGACGCCAAGGGCAACGTCGTCGGCGAGCGGCGCTTCCTGGGCCTGTTCTCCTCGGCCGCGTACACGGAGTCCGTGCGCCGGGTCCCGGTCATCCGCCGCAAGGTCGCCGAGGTCCTGGAGGGCGCGGGCTTCACCCCCGACAGCCACGACGGCCGCGACCTCCTGCAGATCCTGGAGACCTACCCGCGCGACGAGCTGTTCCAGACGCCGGTCGACGAACTGCGGTCCATCGCAACCAGCGTCCTCTACCTGCAGGAACGCCGCCGGCTGCGGCTCTACCTCCGCCAGGACGAGTACGGCCGCTACTACTCTGCGCTGGTCTACCTCCCGCGGGACCGCTACACCACCGGTGTGCGGCTGCGCCTGATCGACATCCTCAAGGAGGAGCTCGGCGGCACCAGCGTCGACTTCACCGCCTGGAACACCGAGTCGATCCTCTCCCGGCTGCACTTCGTCATCCGGGTCGAGCCCGGAGCCAGCCTGCCGGAACTCACCGACGCCGACGCGGACCGCCTCGAAAGCCGGCTGGTGGAAGCCGCCCGCTCCTGGGCCGACGGCTTCTCCGAGGCGCTCAACGCAGAGGTCGGCGAGGAGCGCGCCGCCGAGCTGCTGCGCCGCTACGGCCACGCCTTCCCCGAGGGCTACAAGGCCGACAACAGCCCGCGCAGCGCCGTCGCCGACGTCCAGCACCTGGAGAAGCTCACCGGCGAACCGGGCCGCGACTTCTCCGTCAGCCTCTACGAGCCGGTCGACGCCGGCCCCGGAGAGCGCCGCTTCAAGATCTACCGCCGTGGCGAGCCGGTCTCGCTGTCCCGGGTGCTGCCCGGCCTGAACCGCCTGGGCGTCGAGGTCATCGACGAGCGCCCGCACGAGCTGCGCTGCGCCGACTCCACCATCGCCTGGATCTACGACTTCGGGCTGCGGATGCCCGAGCACATCAAGGGCGACGACGCCCGCGAGCGCTTCCAGGACGCCTTCACCGCGGTGTGGACCGGCGCCGCCGAGAGCGACGGCTTCAACACCCTGGTGCTGCGGGCCGGCCTCAACTGGCGCCAGGCGATGGTGCTGCGCGCCTACGCCAAGTACCTGCGGCAGGCCGGCTCCACCTTCAGCCAGACGTACATGGAGGACACCCTCTCCAACAACGTCCACACCACCCGGCTGCTGGTCTCCCTCTTCGAGGCGCGGATGTCACCCGACCGGCAGCGGGCCGGCACGGAGCTGACCGACGGACTGCTGGAGGAGCTGGACGGCGCGCTCGACCAGGTCGCCTCCCTGGACGAGGACCGCATCCTGCGGTCCTTCCTCACCGTCATCAAGGCGACGCTGCGCACCAACCACTACCAGAAGAACAGCCAGGGCAGCCCGCACGGCTACCTGTCCATGAAGCTGGACCCGCAGGCCATCCCCGACCTGCCGGCGCCCCGCCCGGCGTACGAGATCTGGGTGTACTCCCCGAAGGTCGAGGGCGTCCACCTGCGGTTCGGCAAGGTCGCCCGCGGTGGTCTGCGCTGGTCGGACCGCCGGGAGGACTTCCGTACGGAGATCCTCGGCCTGGTCAAGGCGCAGATGGTCAAGAACACCGTCATCGTGCCGGTCGGCGCGAAGGGCGGCTTCGTCGGCAAGCAGCTGCCGGACCCGTCGCAGGACCGCGACGCCTGGCTGGCCGAGGGCATCGCCTGCTACCGCACCTTCATCTCCGGACTGCTGGACATCACCGACAACCTGGTCGGCGGCGAGGTCGAGCACCCCAAGGACGTGGTGCGCCACGACGAGGACGACACCTACCTCGTCGTCGCCGCCGACAAGGGCACCGCGACCTTCTCCGACATCGCCAACGAGGTCGCCGAGTCCTACGGCTTCTGGCTCGGCGACGCCTTCGCCTCCGGAGGCAGCGCCGGCTACGACCACAAGGGCATGGGCATCACCGCCCGCGGCGCCTGGGAGTCGGTCAAGCGGCACTTCCGCGAGCTGGGCGTGGACACCCAGTCCGAGGACTTCACCGTCGTCGGCGTCGGCGACATGTCCGGTGACGTCTTCGGCAACGGCATGCTGCTGAGCGAGCACATCCGGCTGGTCGCCGCCTTCGACCACCGGCACATCTTCCTCGACCCCACCCCGGACGCGGCCACCTCGTACGCCGAGCGCCGCCGCCTCTTCGAGCTGCCCCGCTCGTCCTGGGCGGACTACAACACCGAGCTGCTCTCCCAGGGCGGCGGCATCCACCCGCGCTCGGCCAAGTCCATCCAGATCACCGCGCAGGTCCGGGCCGCCCTCGGCATCGAGCCCGGGGTGAAGAAGATGACGCCCGCCGACCTGATGCAGGCCATCCTCAAGGCCCCGGTCGACCTGCTGTGGAACGGCGGCATCGGCACCTACGTGAAGTCCTCGGCGGAGTCCAATGCCGATGTGGGCGACAAGTCCAACGACGCCATCCGGGTCAACGGCGAGGACCTGCGGGTCAAGGCCGTCGGCGAGGGCGGCAACCTGGGCCTCACCCAGCTGGGCCGGATCGAGTTCGCCATGGCCGGCGGGAAGATCAACAACGACGCGATCGACAACAGCGCCGGTGTGGACACCTCCGACCACGAGGTGAACATCAAGATCCTGCTCAACGCCGTCGTCGCGGACGGCGACATGACGGTCAAGCAGCGCAACAAGCTGCTGGCCGAGATGACCGACGAGGTCGGCGCGCTGGTACTGCGCAACAACTACGCGCAGAACACCGCCCTGGCCCTGGCCCTCGCCCAGTCCTCCAGCATGCTCCACGCCCAGCAGCGCTTCATGCGCCGCCTGGTGCGCGACGGCGACCTCGACCGGGCGCTGGAATTCCTGCCCACCGACCGGCAGATCCGTGAGCGGCTCAACGCCGGGCGCGGCCTGACCCAGCCCGAGACCGCGGTCCTCCTGGCGTACACCAAGATCACGGTCGCCGAGTCGCTGATCCAGACCACGCTGCCGGACGACGCCTACCTGCAGCGGCTGCTGCACGCCTACTTCCCCTCGGCGCTGCACGACCGGTTCCCCGAGCAGGTCGACGGGCACGCGCTGCGCCGCGAGATCGTCACGACGGTGCTGGTCAACGACACCGTCAACACCGGCGGTACGAGCTTCCTGCACCGCATGCGGGAGGAGACCGGCGCCTCCCTCGAAGAGGTCGTGCGGGCGCACACCGCGGCCCGCGCCATCTTCCGGCTCAACCAGGTCTGGGACGACGTCGAGGCGCTCGACAATGTCGTCGCGGCCGACGTCCAGACCCGCATCCGGCTGCACTCGCGCCGGCTCGTCGAGCGCGGCACCCGCTGGCTGCTCAACAACCGCCCGCAGCCGCTGGAGCTGTCGGAGACCATCGGGTTCTTCGCCGACCGGGTCGCCCAGGTGTGGTCGGAGCTGCCGAAGCTGCTCCAGGGCGGCGACCTGGAATGGTTCCAGGCGATCCTGGAGGAGCTGACCGACGCGGGCGTGCCCGAGCAGCTCGCCGTCCAGGTGTCCGGCTTCTCCTCGGTCTTCCCGGCGCTGGACATCGTCGCCGTCGCCGACCGGCTGGACAAGGAGCCGCTGGACGTCGCCGAGGTCTACTACGACCTGGGCGACCGGCTGCGGATCAACCAGCTCCTCGACCGCATCCTGGAGCTGCCGCGCAACGACCGCTGGCAGTCGATGGCCCGCGCCTCGATCCGTGAGGACCTCTTCGCGGCCCATGCGGCGCTGACCGCGGACGTGCTGTCGGTGGGCAACGGCTCCTCCACGCCCGAGCAGCGGTTCAAGGCCTGGGAGCAGGCCAACGCCGCGATCCTCGGCCGCGCCCGCGCGACGCTGGAGGAGATCCACGGGTCGGAAGGCTTCGACCTGGCGAACCTGTCCGTGGCCATGCGGACCATGCGTACGCTGCTGCGCACGCACAACTGACGGAGCCGGGCCGCGCGGCCCGGGTTCCGGTAACGGCCGAGGGGCGCACCCGTCGCGGGTGCGCCCCTCGGCCGTGTCCGGGGAGGCGTCAGCGGTGCTTCTCGTACGCCTTGACGACCTCGTCCGTCGGTCCGTCCATCAGCAGCTCGCCGTGCTCCAGCCACAGCACGCGGTCGCAGGTGTCGCGGATGGACTTGTTGTTGTGGCTGACCAGGAAGACCGTGCCGGCCTCCTTGCGCAGCTCGCGGATGCGGGCCTCGGAGCGCTTCTGGAAGCTGCGGTCGCCGGTGGCCAGCGCCTCGTCGATCATCAGCACGTCGTGGTCCTTGGCCGCGGCGATGGAGAAGCGCAGCCGGGCCGCCATGCCGGAGGAGTAGGTGCGCATCGGCAGCGAGATGAAGTCGCCCTTCTCGTTGATGCCGGAGAAGTCGACGATGCCCTGGTAGCGGTCCCGGACCTGCTCGCGGCTCATGCCCATGGCCAGGCCGCCGAGCAGGACGTTCTTCTCGCCGGTCAGGTCGTTCATCAGGGCCGCGTTGACGCCCAGCAGCGAGGGCTGGCCGTGCGTGTAGACCTTGCCGCGCTCGGCCGGCAGCAGCCCGGCGACCGCCTTGAGCAGCGTCGACTTGCCCGAACCGTTGGACCCGATCAGACCGATCGACTCACCCCGGTAGGCGGTGAACGACACGCCCTTGACCGCGTGCACCTCGCGCACGCCCGCGGTGGGCTTGCGGCGCACGATGCGGTTGAGCGCCGCGGTGGCGCTGCCCTTGCCGGCGCCGGTGCCGTAGACCCGGTAGACGATGTGCAGATCGTCCGCGATCACCGTCGGGACGCGGTCCTCGGCCTGCCGGGCGCCGTTGTTGTGCTCAGCCACGTCCGTACCGCTCCTCAGCCTTCCAGAAGTACACAAAGCCCACGACGCCCATCACCAGCGCCCAGCCCCCGGCGAACGCCCACACATGGTGCGGCAGTTGTTCCCGGGTGAAGCTGTCGATCAGCGCGAAGCGCATCAGGTCGATGTAGAGGGCGGCCGGATTGATGTCCAGCAGGAACTGGACGACGGCGGGGACGTGCTTGCCCGCGGTGACGGCGCTCATGCTGTACATCACGCCGGAGGCGTACATCCACGTCCGCATGATGAACGGCATCAGCTGCGCCAGGTCCGGGGTCTTGGAGCCCAGCCGCGCCATCACCATCGCCAGGCCCGTGTTGAACAGGAACTGCAGCACCAGCGCCGGCACGACCAGCAGCCACGACCAGGTCGGCAGCTGTCCGGAGGCCAGCAGGATGGCGACGAGTACGCCCATGGACATCAGCAGCTGCTGGAGCTGCATCAGGCAGAACGAGATGGGCAGGCAGGCACGCGGGAAGTGCAGCGCCCGCACCAGGCCGAGGTTCCCCGAGATCGCCCGCGTTCCGGCCATCACCGAGCTCTGGGTGAAGGTGAAGACGAAGACGCCGGTCACCAGGAACGGGATGTAGTCCTCCACATCGCTTCGGGTGCCGATCAGCAGACCGAAGATCAAGTAGTAGACCAGCGCGTTGAGCAGCGGGGTCACCACCTGCCACAGCTGGCCCAGCTTCGCCTGGCTGTATTGCGCGGTGAGCTTGGCGCCGGCGAAGGACGCGATGAAGCTCCGCCGCTGCCACAGCCGGCGGACGTACTCGGGCAGCGAGGGGCGGGCGCCGCTCACCGTGAGGTCGTGGCGCTCGGCCAGCGCGCGCAGCTCGGGGTCGGGTGAGGTGCCGGGGGTGGACGCCGGGGCGGGCGCCGGGGCCGGGGGCGTGAGGGTCTGGGGCATGGGGCCGCTTTCGCTTGCGGACGGGGGCGGCGGAACGAGGGGTGACGACGGGACGGGCCCGTATCGTCGTGACGCTGACACTAAAGGGAGCTCGCGTCGAAACGCAACCGTAGCGTCGTGACGGTAGGGTCATGCCATGGCACACAACGGCAGCGGGAACGAACCCGCGGCGGCACGCCGGGCCCCGGCGGGCGCCGCCGTACTGCGGGAGGACAAGACCGAGGCGATCCGCGCCGCGGTCTTCGAGGAGCTGGCCGCGGTGGGCTTCGCGCGGATGTCGATCGAGGGCATCGCGCGGCGGGCGGGCGTCGGCAAGACCGCCGTCTACCGGCGGTGGCGCTCCAAGCTGCACCTCGTCCTGGACGTGGTCTCGGCGGTGGCGGTGGCGGGCATGCCGTCGCCGGACACCGGGTCGCTCCCGGGCGACGTACGGATGCTGCTGGAGGTCGCCTCGCGTGCGCTGCGGCACCCGATGGCCTCGCAGATCATCCCGGACCTGCTGGCGGAGGCGGCCCGTAGCCCCGAGCTGGCGCAGGCGCTGAAGGCGGCGCTGCACGACAGCCAGGAGGGCGTCGCGGCCGCGGTGGTGGCGCGGGCGGTGGAGCGCGGCGAGCTGCCGCCGGACGTGGACACCCGGCTCGCGCTGGACCTGCTGACCGGGCCGCTGTACTGGCGGCTGCTGGTCGTCCGCGACGAGCTGCCCAAGGGGTACCTCGACGCGCTGTCGGCCTCGGTGGTGGCGGCGCTCGGGGCGGAGTGAGGGCGGGCGGCGGGGTGGGGGCGGCCGGGGGCTGTCGCCGGGGGGCTGTCGCCGGGGGCGGGAGGTCCCTAGGGCGGGGGCGAACAGATCCCGTAGGGGGTGCGTGGGCCCCCTTCGGGGCCACAACGTGCCGAGCCGGGGCGGGTATTCCCGCTCGACTCGGCCCGCCCGGCCCGCCCGGCCCGCCCGGCCCGCCCGGCCCGCCCGGCCCGCCCGGCCCGCCCGGCCCGGCCCGGTCCGGCTCAGCCCCGCCCTCAGCCCGCCCGCTCCACCCCCGAAGCGCCGCCGCCCCCCGAGGTCTCCGTGGCCTCCGCCGCCCGTACCTCGTCGTGGGCCGCCGTCCGCGGCAACGGCAGTTTGATCAGGCCGGCGGCCGTGGCCGCGGCGCGGGGGGACGGTGCGAGGGTGCGCTGTTCCTGGGGGAGCGGCTGCGGGACCGTCTCCTGGCCGAGGAAGACGCGGCGGACCACACGCTCGGCGGCGTGGCCGTCGTCCCACGGGCAGAAGCGGGTGCGGAACGCGGCGCGCAGCGCGGTGGTCCGCTCGTCGTCCCAGCGGCCGCTGCGGAAGACCTCGATCAGCTCGTCCTCGGTGGTGGCGACGGCGCCCGGGGTGTCGCCCGGCAGGCCCGAGAGCAGGTCGAAGGTGACGCCCCGGGAGCGGACGTAGGTGTCCCAGTCGTCGGCGTAGGTGATGATCGGCCGGTCGAGGTTGGCGTAATCGAACATGATCGACGAATAGTCGGTGACCAGGGCGTCGGCGGCCAGGCACAGTTCCTCGACGGCCGGGTGGCCGGAGACGTCGATCAGCGCACCGCGCTCCTGGAGCTTCTGGAGGCCGGGGTCCCGGTCGTAGAAGTAGTGGGTGCGCACCAGCAGGACGAAGTTCTCGCCCAGTGCGCGGGAGAGCCGCTCCAGGCCGAGCCGCGGGACGTAGCCGACCTGGTAGTCGCGCATCGTCGGCGCGTACAGGACGGCCGTCCTGCCGGGGGCGATGCCGAGGCGCTCGCGGAGGTCGAGGACGTCCTGGGCGGTGGCCCGGTAGTACACGTCGTTACGGGGGTAACCGGCGTCCAGTGACGCGAAGTCGCAGGGGTAGACGCGCTCCCACTGCTCGGTGGTGTGCCGGTTGGCGGAGAGCGAGAAGTCCCAGCGGTCGGCGCGGGCCAGCAGCTTGCGGAAGCTCATGCCCTTGGCGGCGGCCGGGTAGCGCTTCTGGTCGGTGCCCATCGACTTCAGCGGGGTGCCGTGGTGGGTCTGGAGGTGGATCTGCCCCTCGCGCTTGACCACGTTGTCGGCGAAGTTGACGTTGTTGACGAGGTACTTGGCGCGGGCCATCACCTCCCAGTAGCGCGGGGAGTTCAGCACCACGTGGTCGATGCCGGCCGGCACCGCGTCGGCGAGCTGCTTCTTGACGACCCAGACGCCGTGCACGTCCGGCGCCAGCTCCCTGGCCTTCTCGTAGACCGCCAGCGGGTTGCAGGCCGGCAGCCGGTTCCAGTACGCGGAGTAGACCGCGAGGTTCTCGTCCAGCGGCTGCCGCCGCAGCGCCTGGTAGCGCAGGTCCACGGCCTTGCGCTTGGCCTGCCCGATCCGCTTGCCGGCGTGCCTGCGCACCGTGCGCCGCACCTTGCCGGCGGCCTTCAGCCCGGCCAGCGCCGGATAGGCGTCCCTGGCCAGCAGCGCGTACTTGCCGCCCGCCACACCCGGCGGCCGGACGAAACCGGCCGGCAGCCGCAGCCGGTAGTCGCGGGCGGCGCGGTGGAAGAACTCGGCCCCGGCGCCGCGCGGCAGCCGGCCGGGCTTGTCCAGGACGGTCAGATAGTGGTCGACCATCTTGCGGAACATGTGCGGGCGCCAGTGCGCCAGACCGGGGTGCGCGTCGAGGTGGTCGAAGACCCGGGCGTACTGGTCGAAGACGTCGAAGTGCCGGCGGCTCGTGGTGCGCAGGATGTTGCCGCCCTGCCGGCGCTGGCGGTAGTGCAGACAGACCCGGTCGAGGACCGCGATCCGCTGCGCGGTGATCAGCGTGCAGAACGTCCAGGGGGCGTCCTCGTAGTAGCCCGCGGGGAAGGTGAAGCCGTGCTTCTCGACGAAGTCGCGGCGGTAGGCCTTGTTCCAGACGATCTGCAGCAGATCGAGGAGCCGGGGCCGCTCGGTGAGCGGGAAGGAGGGCGCGCCGGACTCGTCGAGCAGCGTGGCGAGGGCGTTGCGGCGGGTGCTGCCGTCCCAGTACGTCCGGGCGTAGTCGAAGACCAGGATCTCGGGGCCGCCGGTGGCGGCCAGCCGTGCGGCGAGGGCGCCGAGCGCGCCGGGCGCCAGGGTGTCGTCGCTGTCGAGGAAGAGGAGGTAGTCGCCGCGGGCCCGGGCGAGGCCGGCGTTGCGGGCGGGGCCCGGGCCGGTGTTCTCCGGGAGGTGGCGGACCCGTACCCGGCTGTCGAGGGCGGCGTACTCGTCGAGGACGGCGCCGCTGCGGTCGGGTGAGCAGTCGTCGACGGCGATCAGCTCGAAGTCGGTGAACTCCTGCGCCAGCACGGAGTCCAGGCACTCGCGCAGGAACCCCTGCACCTTGAACACGGGCACGATGACGCTGAAGCGGGGGCCGGCGGCGGAGCCTCTCTCGGACATGCGGTGCTACTCCTCGTGGCGAGCTGGGTACAGAACGCAAAAAAGGCCCAAAGGGGTCTCCTGCGGTGTCAGATTTCTGACTACTGTTCACCCGAAAAGGTTGTTGTCCGTTACCTGAAATTTCTGTACCGCTTGTCGGGGATGCCGCGCTGTTGCCCTTCGCCGGGCAGCGCCTCGCCGGGCGGCCCCTCGCCGGGCCGGGCCCGGGGAACCTCCAGGGGCTCGACCGCCTCTAGTGGGGTGGCGGGCATCGGGGCCGCCGGCGGTCCTCCACGGTCGGCGCAGGCGCGGCCCGCGTTGTATGTCTGGACAGTCCCCCCTGCCCTGCTGCGACGCCGGGCCCATCGGGGACAGACGAGAGAACGGAGCGCACCGTGCCCGTCCCCGACGACCCCGCGGCCACGGCCCCCGCCGGACCCGACGCCCCGGCGCCGACCGTGTCGGTCATCGTGCCGGTGCACAACACCCGCCGCTACCTCGACCGCTGCCTCGGCTCGGTCTTCGCCCAGACCCTCGGCCGGCGCCACATCGAGGTGATAGCCGTCGACGACGGCTCGACCGACGGCAGCGCCGAATGGCTGGCCGAACAGGCCCGCCGCAACCCCCGGCTGACGGTGCTGCACCAGGAGGCCTCCGGCGGCGCGGGCAAACCCCGCAACGCCGGACTCGCCCGCGCCACCGGCGACTACGTCTTCTTCCTCGACTCCGACGACCGCCTCGACCCCCAGGCGCTCTTCTGGCTCACCCGGACGGCCCAGAAGTGCGGCTCGGACATCGTCTACGGCCGGATCGCCGGCGCCGACGGCCGCGCCGCCCCCGTCGACCTGCGCACCACCAGCGAGCGGGTCTCCGTCTTCGACTCCCCGGTCTACTGGTCCCTCGCCGCCTACAAGCTCTTCCGCCGCTCCTTCGTCGAACAACACCGGCTGCGCTTCGCCGAGGGCCGGCTGCTCGCCGAGGACCTGCCGTTCGGCATCACCGCCCTGCTGCGCGCCGACGTCGTCTCCGTCTTCGCCGAACGCACCTGCTACTACCTGCACGGACGCGAGGACCACAGCAACGCCAGCCGCCAGGACACCGACTGGTGCGACTACCTCCGCTACATCGCCACCGTCCTCGACGAGGTCGCCGCCGCGGTCCCGCCCGGCGCCAACCGCGACAAACTGATGGTCCGGCACTTCCACGGCGAGATACTCATGCCCTTCGGGGCCCCCTTCCTCGCCCGCGACCCGGCCGGCCGCACCGCGATGGCCGACGCCGCGCGCCCCCTCGTGGAGCGCTACCTCACCGACCGGGTGGCGGCCGCCCTGCCGCCCCGGCTCCGGCTGCGCGCCCACTGTCTGCGCGCCGGGCTCGACGACCAGCTCACCGCCGTCGTCCGCGCCGACACCGAGCACCACCCGGACCCGCCCCGCCTCGACAGCGACGGCCGCGTCTACGCCGCCTACCCCTACTTCCGCGACCCGCACCGCGCCCTCCCCGACACCTGCTACGACCTCACCGACCGCGTCGTACTGCGCCAGCGGCTCACCCGGCAGCACTGGGCCGGCGGCGTCCTCCACCTGCGGGGCACCGCCGCCCTCCGCTGGCTCGGCGGCGACACCGCCGAGATCCTGCTGCGCCGCGACGGCACCACCCACCGGGTCCCCGCCCGGTACGCGGACGGCGCCTGGCAGGCCGCCGTCGACCCGGCGACCGCGGCGGACGGCGGGCCGCTCACCGACGGCGTCTGGGGCTTCAAGATCGCGGTCACCGCGCACGGCACCGGCGCCGCCGCCGGGCAGAGCCTCCGCCGCGAGGCCTGGCTGGTCCCGGAGAGCGCACCGGACGACCCCGGCGAAGCCGGTGCCTTCGCACCCCGCCTCACCGGCCGGGGCCCCGCCGGCCCGGCCGTCGCCGCCCTCTTCCGCTCCCGTCCGCACGGCCACCTGCACCTCGACCTGGACCGCCACGGGGCCCGCCGCCCCCTCGGCGACGATCTGCGCGGCACCGCCGACCGCATCCGCTCCGGCCGGGCCGCGCTCGCCGCGCGGCTCACCCTCCCCGGCTGCCCCGTGGACGCCGAGCTGCGGCTGCTCCTCCACGACGGGACGCGCACCGTGGCGCTGCGCACCACCGTCGAGCGGGCCGCCGGCGACCGCTACACCGTGCGCGCCCTGCTGCGCGGCGGCCCCCCGGGCACCTGGCGGGTGGCGCTGCGGGTGACCGCGGGGCCGTTCCGCCGCGAACTGCCGGTCCGCGCGGCGCACCCCGGCGACGGCGGGCGCACGCCCCTGACCCTCACCGTGCCGGGCCGCTCCCCGGCGGACCTGCTGCGCCGGGCGCGCCGCTGACCCCCGCCCGCACGCCCCCGCACCGCCCGGCACCCCGGCCCGTGAGCCCCTTTCGGAGACAGCCGAATGCCGTTGCCCGCCCCGTCCCGCTGCCACAGGCTGACCACGGCACCGGCCACCGGTGCACCCCCGGGAGAGGACCTCCCGGGGCCGTATGACAGGGGGAACACTCATGTCCGTACTCAAGCGCGCCGGCCTGGCCGCCGCAGCCGCCGCGGCACTGCTCGTCCCGGCCGGCGTGGTCGTCGGCACCGCCGGACCCGCCGCCGCCCAGGCCGCCACCACTCAGGGATGCCCCTACGGCGCGGTCTGCATCTACCCGCAGAACGCCGGCTGGAACGGCGGCCACCCGTCGCACTTCTACTACAGCTACGGGGCTCACAACCTCAGCAACATGGTCGGCGTGCACCGCATCTACAACAACCAGTCCGGCGGCGCGACCATGCGGACCTGCACCGGCTACAACGGCACCGGCTGCCAGGGCTACCTGCCGGCCAACAACTACATCGACAAGAACATGACGCCGATCAACTCGATCACCCTCCAGCCGTAGGCGCGCGGCACCGGCGAGACCACCGGGGCCGGGCCTCCACGGGGAGGCCCGGCCCCCGCACACCGTGCGGCGCACCGCACGCGGGCGCACCCTGGTAACAGCGGCTCCGGAGGTGAAGCGTCATGTTGCAGACCGCTGTCGGATGGCATGTCGAGCTGGAATTCGAGGAGGACACCCACCGCACTCGCGCCGCCGCCCTGGTACGGCTGCCCGACGGGACCGAGGTGCGGTCCCACGGCTACGCCAGCCGTCACCCCGTCGACGCCAACCAGCCACGCGTCGGCGAAGAGGTGGCGGGCGGCCGGGCACTCAACGAACTCGCGATGAAGCTGCTCACCAAGGCACACGACGAGATCGACGCGGCGTCCGGCCGGACCTCGCACCCGCTGGCCTGACCGGACACCCGCGCCGCGGTCAGCCCCGCGGGTGGTGGTACTGCCAGCCCGCCCACGCCGAGGTGATCATGTCGCGGACGTCGTGGCGGGCCTTCCAGCCCAGCTCGTCGGCGATCCGGTCGGCGGCCGCCACCACCCGGGCCGGGTCACCGGCCCGGCGCGGCGTGACCTCGGCGGTGACGTCCCCGTGCCCGGTGACCGAGGTGATCAGCTCGATCATCTCCCGCACCGAAACGCCCTCACCGCGCCCGATGTTGAGCGTCAGATCCCGCACCGGGCCCGGCTCGGCGAGCCTGCGGGCCGCCGCCACATGCGCCTCGGCGAGATCGGCGACATGGATGTAGTCGCGGATGCAGGTGCCGTCCGGGGTGTCGTAGTCGTCGCCGAAGATGCGCGGCGCCTCGCCTGCGGTGAGCCGCTCGAAGACCATCGGCACGATGTTGAAGACACCGGTGTCGGCCAGCTCCGGCGTGGCCGCCCCCGCGACGTTGAAGTAACGCAGACAGGCCGTGCTGATGCCGTGCGCCCGGCCCGCCGCACGCACCATCCACTCACCGGCCAGCTTGGTCTCGCCGTACGGGTTGATCGGGGTGCACGGGGTGTCCTCGGTGACCAGACCGACGTCCGGCATGCCGTAGACCGCCGCCGAGGAGGAGAAGACCAGCCGGCCCACGCCGCCCGCGGCCATCGCCTCCAGCAGCGTCTGCAGACCGTGCACGTTCTCCCGGTAGTAGACCAGCGGCATCTCGACGGACTCACCGACCTGCTTCTTGGCGGCGAGGTGGATGACGTCGGTGACGCCGTGCTCGGCGAGGACGGTGTCGAGCAGCTCACGGTTCAGCGTGGAGCCGACGACCAGCGGGACCCCCTCGGGGACCCGGGCGCGCACCCCCGACGTCAGGTCGTCGAGCACGACGACCGTCTCGCCCGCCTGGCGCAGGGCCCGTACGACATGGGAGCCGATGTAGCCGGCACCACCCGTGATCAAGTAAGACATAGCGCCATCCTAGGCTCGGGGACACACATGCGGGGGAGGGGTGTGGACGGTCAGCTGCGCAGCCGCCGGGCGGCGATCCGCCACACACTGCGCAGACCCGACGCGACCCGCAGCGACAGCGCCCCGCCGGTCGTCGCATACGGCTGCACCAGCAGCAGGACATGACGGCGGCTGGGCAGCACCCGGCGGCGCAGCCCCGGCCCGATGGCCCGCAGCGCCGCCCGGAACCCCGCCCCGTCCGCGCAGCTGACCTGTGCCATCAGATCCCAGGGCTCGGGATCGGCCCGGTCGTGGCCGTCCCCCTCGACCAGCGCCCCGAGATCCAGCACGATCTCCGCGGTCCAGCAGGCCTCCGCGCCGCCGGCGCCCGGGGCCGGGGTCAGCGCCGCGGTGTGGACCGGGCCGCGCCGGTCGTCCCGGCGGCGCCGCAGCTCGATGTCGATGCTCACCGGCCCCGCCGCGGCCAGCCGCCCGTACAGGTCGTGCACCCGCAGCCGCAGCACCCCGGGACTGCTGACCGCCGGCTCCGCGTCTATGGTCACCGGCAGTCGGTGCATCGGCTTGGTGCCGAGCGCGTCCAGCTCCACCTCCGGCAGGTCCCCGGACCACACCGCGCGCCCCCCGGCCTCCGCGTACGGCGGCAGCAGCCGCCCCGGCCGGGCCGCCAGCTGCGTCAGCCGCCCCAGGTCCCGCGGCGCCGGCGAGGCCAGCACCACCCGGGCCAGCCAGCGCGCCGGGGCCCGCGCGGCCCGCAGATCCGGCTCCTCGAAACCCGCCAGATACTCCCGGGTCAGCCGCCACCACTCGGCCCGGTAGTCGGCGCCACGGGTATGCAGCTCACGGACGTACATCCGCAGATCGTGGTCGAGGAACTTGGTCCGCGCGGCGTGCGCCAGCGCCGGCTGCCCGGCCTCCTGGAAGATCCGCACACTGGCCCGGTGCGCCGCGATCCGCGCCTGCCAGTTGGCGACGTCCTTGCGGTCCAGCGAAATCGACTGCCGGGCGGCCGAACGGCGCACGTGCCACACATACACCCGGTCGGGAAGGGTCACGATCCGCGGCCCAGCGGCCAGCACCCGCGCGGTGAAAACGAAATCCTCATAGGTGAAGCGGCCCTCGGGGAACGCGATGGCGTGCTTGTCGAGGAAATCCCGCTCATAAAGCTTGTTGACGCACAGCGTGTCCCGCACCAGCTGTGGGCTGGCCTCCGGCGAAACGTGCACCGCCGGCTCCCGGTAGAGCGCCGGCTGCCAGGGCACATCGCGGTGCGCGGGCAGCTCCCGGCGCACACACGCCCCGGCCACGACCGGCGCGTCGTGCTCCAGCGCCGCCGCCAGCAGTGCACGGGCCGCGCCCGGCGGCAGCACGTCGTCACTGTCGAGGAACATCACGAACCGCCCGGTGGCGGCGCGCAGCCCGTCATTGCGGGGTGTGCCGCAGCCCCCGCTGTTCTCGTCACGGTGCAGGACCCGGAGCCGCGGTTCGGTACGGGCCAGGGCATCCAATGCGGCGCCGGTGCCGTCGGTGGAGGCGTCGTTCACCGCGATCACTTCGGTGACCGTTTCGCCGGGGCTCCCCTGCGCCAGTGCGGAACGCACCGCGTCGCCGACGTGGCCGACATCGTTGAAAGCGATGACCACGATGCTGACCTGCGCGGATGGCGTGATGGTGGGCCCCGGCAGCGGCTCAAGGGCTTCTTTCACAGTCACTGAAATCTACATTTCGTGTCGACAGCATCTCTTGGCGCGAGAGGGAATTCCGAACCCATTTCCGATGATTCAGAGGGCGAAATCCGTCGCGCGGTTGCACCCGCCGCTCCGCTTTTCCGCCCACTTGCCGTCTTATTGCCGGGCGGGAGCCGGGCTTGGGGTGTGCCGGGCCCGTGAGGGCGCCCGCACATGCTGTAACGACGCGAACGCCGCGGGATGCCGATCCGCACACCACCATCTTGCGGCGGACCGGCCCCGCTCACCGCTCCATCAGATCCGCGACCCGGCCCGCCGCACCGCCGTCGTCCCGGTGGCAGAACGCCTCCCGGAAATCCGCGTACGCGTCCGCGCCCGCCGCGGCGATCGCCGGCAAGTCCCCCAGCGCGTCGACCAGTTCACCCGTCGAACCGAGCAGCGGCCCCGGCACCCGGGCCTCGAAGTCGAGCGTGAAGCCCCGCAGCGTGTCGCGGTAGTGCGCCAGATCGGGCGTCAGGAAGAGCATCGGCCGGCCCGTGTTGGCGAAGTCGACGGCCAGCGACGAGTAGTCGGTGACCAGCACATCCGCCGCCAGCAGCAGCTCGGTGGCGTCCGGATGGGCCGACACGTCGCGCGCGAACGGCGCATGGTGCGCCGGCAGCCGGTCCGCCACCAGCGGATGCCCCCGCACCAGCAGCACATGGTCCTCGGCCAGCTCCCGCCGCGCCAGCTCCAGATCCAGCGGCAGATGCAGCCGGTGGTGCCCCGCGTCGTAGGCCAGATCGTCCCGCGGCGTCGGCGCGTACAGCACCACCCGCCGCCCCGGCTCGATGCCCAGCCGCTCCCGCACCGCCGCCGCGGCCCCCGCACGGTCCGGCGCGAACAGGGCGTCCGTACGCGGCAGTCCGGTCTCCACCAGCCGCCCGGAGTAGCCCAGCGCCGAGCGCAGCACCGGGGTGCTGTGCGCGTTCGGCGACAGCAGCACGCTCCACTGCCGGCTCACCCGCGGCCGCGGCGCCAGATGCGCCAGCCCCGCGCACAGCGTGCCCGCCAGATCCGCGCCGATCCGCTTGAGCGGCGTCCCGTGCCAGGTCTGGATGATCCGCTGCCCGCCCCGGCGGGTGAACCACCGCGGCAGATGCGTGTTGGTGACCACCCACCGGCTGTGCGCCAGCGCCCCGTGCCACTCCGCGCTGCCCACCAGCACCGCACGGGCCGTGTCCGGCACCGCGGTCTGCGCGTCACGCACCGCCCACAGGTGCTCCACCTCCATGCCCCGGCGGACCAGCTCCTCGTGCACCGCACGCGGCGAATCCCCGTACGCCCGGCCGCCGAAACTGCTGTAGAGGACGGTGTCGCGCAGCGGGCGGGAGCGGTGCAGCGGATAGTGCTGCTCGCGCAGCATCCGGCGGCGGTAGGGGCCCCGGTCGGTGGCGGGCAGCGCCGGCCCCGCCACCACGAGCGCCTCGTCCTGCCGGTGCCGGTCCAGGGCGAACGGCTTGCCGCGGACCGTACGGGACGCCGGCAGCCCGTCCAGCGCGGACGGCGCACAGCGCACCGGGGCGTCCAACGGCGAGCCGGGCGCGCCCCGTTCCCGCAGATGCAGCGTCCAGCGGCCCTCACGCAGCGGCACCGGCCCGGCCGGCGAGGGCAGCGCGCCCAGCGGCAGGGTGCCGTGGAACCGGCCCTCGTCATGGGTGGTGGGGAAGGCCAGCTCGGCGGCGTGCGTCCGGTGCTTGAGGACCAGCTCCGTGTGGTGCGGCGCGGCGGCCGGCAGCCCGCCGGACAGCAGCAGCGTGCCGTCCGCGCGCCACGCCAGCCGGTCCAGATACGGCTGCGGCACGCGGTCGTGCAGCACCAGATGCCCGGCCGGGGACGCGGCCACCACCAACTCCCGGCCGTGCGGCAGCGGATACGGCACCGGCGTCAGCTCCGGGTCGCAGACGACCGGGCCGCCGCCGCCCGGCAGCACCAGCTCCGCCGCCCAGCTGTCGGTGTGCGCGGGCGGCACCGCCCGCGGCGCGCCGTCCCGCGCGGGACGGGCGGCGGCCAGCGCGTCGAGCCGCACACGGAAGGTGTGCGCGGACGGCGGCGCACCGGGCCCCTCGCCGTCCGCCCCCGGCGGCGCCGTCTCCACCGGGAACGACACCACCGTGCCGGTCCCCTGATGGGTCAGCCGCAGCGCGTCCGGCCGCGGGCCCGGCGCCGTGACGGTCAGCTCCAGGTCCCCGGCCGCCGCGGCCCCGTGGCCGGCCAGCCGCCGCACCCCGCGCCCCACCGACAGCCGCAGCCGCCCGCCCGCGTACCAGGGCGTGATCCGCACCCCGTCCGCCGCGCCGCCCCCGGCCACCTCATGGGCCCGCGGCGCCGCACCCGAACCGGTGTCGGCGGCCGACAGTGCGCCCGCCCGCACCACCCCGGCCGACGCCAGCAGCACCCCCACTGACCAGTCGCCCTCCTCCCAGCGCCCGCCCCGCCGCAGCCGCGCCGGATCGACCCGCAGCTCGAAGCCCGACCAGTCGTAACAGTGCAGCTCCTGACCGGACTCCACGGTCGCCGCCGGCACCGGGACGGTACGCAGCGGCAGCAGCACACGGCGCCGCCCGCACGACAGCACCGCCGTCCTGAGGTAGCGGTGCCGGGCCGCGGCGTCCAGATTCCGCAGATAGGCATAGCCGCGCAGCACCAGCACGCCGTCCCGCCACACCGCGTCCGTCACCCGGGCCATGACCGGGAAGTCCGCCCCCGCCAGCCGGGTCACACCCGGCGGCAGCTCCAGCGGTGGCGTCAGCGGCAGCACCGCCCGCTTGCGCAGCGGCGGCCCCGCCACGGTGAACCCCGCCGGGTTGCGCGCCTCGTGGGTGAGCAGCGCCAGCAGATCCGCCAGCCGCCCGGCACGGATCAGATACCAGCGCATCCGCAGCTCCACGGGCAGCGCAGGGAACAGCGCCGGATCGGCCCCCGACAGGAAGTCCCGGGCACAGTCCAGGAACGCGGTCCGGCACTCCGGGGCCGCCCCCGGCAGCGCCTCCACCAGATCCAGCAGCCCCTCGGTGAGCTGCGCCCGGTCGTAGTCGCGCCGGTGACCGCGCAGCCCGTCGCGCGCCGGGTCGTCGAGGAAGCGCCGGATGCCCGCGACCGCCGCGAACCGGTCCCGCACCCCCCGGGCGTCGAGCCGCCGGTGCCGGCCGGGCCCCTCCGGCAGCCGCCGGTAACAGACGTGCTCGTGCAGCACATCGACCGCGTCGGCCAGGAAGAACGCCGGCAGCGTCACCGCCGCGTCATGGCACCACTCGCCCTCGGGGAACGCGAAGGCGTGCCGGTCCCAGAAGGAGCGGCGGAAGACCTTGTTCCGGGCGACATGGTCGGACAGCAGGGACAGATCCTCGCCGACCCGGGTCCGCAGCACGGTCTCGCGGTCCGCCGGATGGTGCGCGGACTGGCTGCGGCCGCCCGCGCCCAGCCGGTACACGTTCCCGGTCGCGAGATCCGACCCGGACCGGTCCAGCAGCCCGACGAGATCCTCGTACGCGCGCGGCAGCAGCACATCCTCGTCGGCGTCCAGGAACGCGAGATAGCCGGTGTGCGGATAGGCGTGCCGGGCACCGGTGTTGCGGACCGCGCCACAGCCCGGGTCCGGGCCGTCCCCGGTGTGGTGGACGATCCGGAACCGCGGGTCGCGCGCCGCGAAGCGCCGGGCGACCACCGCGGCCGGACCGGCGCCGCCCGCGCCCGGCGGGCCGTCCACCAGCACCACGTCCAGACCGGTCAGCGTCTGGGCCGCGACCGACTCCAGGCACTCCTCCACATTCCGCTCGGACCCCTCGGTGCGATGGACCGGGACGACGACGGTGAGCCGTGGCTTCATACGCGGACCAAGCCTTTCCGGACTGGCGATGCACAAGACCGGTCCGTTCAACTCGCCCACGGCGGCACGGTCACCGGATCTGCGCTGAAAGGGTGAGACCCCTCATCGACAGAGCGTGGTCACGTCATTACGCTCGGTGCGCGAAGTCGGCGCGCCGTAGCGCCGGGCCGCGCCCGATGCCGTAGACCCGTTCCACAGCCCCACGGCGCCCCGCGCGCCGTGTCCCCCAGGGAAGGTGACCGCGTCCGATGCCCGGCCGAACCGACAGCTCCGCCGCCACCGACAGCCCCGACGCCGGGCCGCCCGGCGGCGACGTCCGGACCGCTCGGCCCGCCTCCGCCGCGGGCACCGCCCCGTCCGCCTCCACCGCCCGGCTGCCCGCCGAGCACCGGCGCGGCGGACCGGCACGGCTGCTGCCCGCCCGCGCCCCGTTCCGCCGCCAGCTCCGGCGGATCGGCAGCGGGCGGGTACTGGAGATCGGCTGCGACACCGGCGACACCCTCGCCGGCTGCGCCCCCGGCAGCGTCGGCGTGGACCACGACCCGCAGTCCGTGGCCCGCTGCCGGGAACGCGGACTGACCGCCTACACGGCCGACGCCTTCCTCGCGAGCCCGCACGCCCGGCCCGGCGCCTTCGACGCCCTGCTCACCGCACACGTCCTGGAACACCTCGACGACGAACAGGTCGAAGGACTGCTGCGCGCCTACGTGCCCTACGTGCGGCCCGGCGGCGGCGTCCTGCTGATCACCGCCCAGGAAGCCGGACACCGGGCCGGCCCCACCCCCGTGCGCTTCACCGACTTCCCGCTGCTGCGCGCCTTCGCCGAATCCGCCGGCCTCGCCGTCCGGCGCACCTACTCCCACCCACTGCCCCGCCCGGCCGGGATACTGCTGCGCCGCAACGTGTTCGTCCTGGTCGGACAGGTACCGCGGTAGGGCGGGCCGGTACGCGGGGCCGGGGCGGCTCCGCCCCGCACCCGGCCCCTGCGCGCGGCGCGGTCAGCGGGTACCGGCGCGCTTCCGGGCAGTCCTGACGGCCCGGGTGACCACCGGCGGCAGCACCTCCAGCGCCACCCGGCGCAGCGCCGTACGGGCCGGGAGCGACGGGCGCGGCCCCGGACGCCCCGCCGGGCCCCGCGCCGCCGACCGCTGCGGGGAGCGGCCCCCCGCCGGCCGGTGCCGGGACACCGGATGGGCGGGCTCCGCCGCCCCCTTGGCACTCAGCCGGACCAGCGGCGCGCCATTGACCTCCTGCACCTCGTGCCAGATGTCACCGCGCGCCGTGATCCAGTCGACCAGCGCCCGCTGCAGCGGCCCCGGATCACCCCACGTCCCGTAGAACTTGGTGCCGGTGACACACACCGGGCGCAGCCCCTCGTTCGTGACGGCCTGCCAGGTCGCGGCGGCCACCCCCGGACAGTGCTCGGCACGGTAGTCGTCCAGCACCACCACACCGTGATCCGTCAGCAGCCTGCGCACCGCCACGATGTCGCCGTGCACATGCGCGTACAGATGCGAGGCGTCGATATGCGCGAAACGCACCGAGCCCTCCTCGACATGGTCACCGACGAGCGAGCTGAGCCCCTGCACGATGGTCGGCAACTCCTCATGAAAGGCAAGGTAGTTCGCCTCGAAGGCCCGGCGCGTCAGGGTCGCGTAGGACTTCCTCATCTCCTGCGAGTTCGAGGCGTCCCCGGCGGGCGAGTCGAAGAGGTCACAGACCGTGAAACGCTCACCGGCCCGCCGCCGCGCCCCGAGGAAGATCGCGCTCTTGCCCATGTACGCGCCCAGTTCGAGCAGGTCACCCGGCTCCGCGCGGCCTTGCTGATGGCGCAGGAACCAGTCGAAGAGCAGCTGGTCCGCGGTGAAGAACCAGCCCTTCACCTCGGACAGCCGGGTGGGTCGAGGGAGTTGATCGGCACTGTGGTCTGCGAGGGGGGCAGTCATGTGCGGTCCGTCTCCAGACGGTCGGGAACGTGGGCAGGGGACGACACGTGCGTGGGGGAAGAAGCGGTATGTGCCGGCGCCGCTGCCGTGGATGCACGGAAAAAACCGTGAACGGCCGTGCCGTGTGATGTGTGTGCTGCGTCGCTGTCTGCTGTTGTGCGTCTCCGCGGCTGTGGGCGCGCGCCCGGCGCCGCGGCCGCCGCGCAGAGGCGCCCGGCAGGACCGGGGCACCACGCCTCCGTCCATGGGACAGGGCGGCACCGCGCGGGCCGCCGCCAAGACACGGCCCCGTCGCACCGTGCGCCGCACGGCGGTGACGGCATCGTAGGCGCAGCAAAGTGAACGGGAGATGGCGCGGACCCCGGCCGGACCGGGCCCCGCGTGCAGATCACTTCACCGCGCCGGCCATCACCCCCGACACGAACCGGCGCTGGAACGCAAAGAAGACGATCAGCGGCACCACCATCGACAGAAACGCGCCGGGCGCCAGCACATCGATGTTGTTGCCGAACTGCCGCACCTCCTGCTGGAGGGCGACGGTGACCGGCGGACTACCGCTGTCCGCGAAGATCAGCGCGACCAGCATGTCGTTCCACACCCACAGGAACTGGAAGATCGCCAGCGAGGCGATCGCCGGACCGCCCAGCGGCAGCACCACCCGGGTGAACAGCCGCAGCTCACCCGCCCCGTCCAGCCGCGCCGCCTCCAGCAGCTCCCGCGGGATCTCGGCGAAGAAGTTCCGCAGCAGGAACACCGCGAACGGCAGCCCGAACGCCGTGTGGAACAGCACCACCCCGGCCGTCGTCTCGAACAGCCCCACCGCGCCGAACAGCTTGGCCACCGGAATCAGCGCCACCTGCACCGGCACCACCAGCAGCCCCACCACCACCAGGAACCAGCCGTCCCGCCCGGGAAACTCCATCCAGGCGAACGCATAACCCGCCAGCGAGCCGATCACCACCACCAGCACCGTCGCCGGCACCGTGATCGCCGCCGTGGTCAGCAGCGACCCCATCACCTTGTCGTCCGACAGCAGCTGGCTGTAGTTGTCCCAGGTGATCTCCGCCGGCCGCCGGAAGACCTGCCACCACCCCGACCCGGCGATCCGCTCAGGGCTGCGCAACGACGACAGCAACAGCCCCACCGACGGCATCAGCCAGAACAGCGCCACCAGCACCAGAAAGACCCGCACCGCACCGCCACCGGTCCGCGCCGCGACCCGCGCCACGAGCCGCCGCCGCGCCCGCACGCCACCGGCCGCGCCGCCGCGCCCGCCCCGTACGGCACCGTCCACCGTCGTCATCGGCGACGCTCCCTCCGTAGGCGCCGGAGATTCACGTACATCACCGGCAGCACCAGCAGCAGCAGGAACACGGCGATCGCACTCCCCAGCCCCTCGTCGACATCCGTGCCGAACGACGACTGGAAGAGCTGCAGCGCCAGCACGTTCGCGGACCGCAGGCTGGAGCCCGGCGCGATGATGTACACCAGATCGAAGATCTTCAGCACATTGATCATGAGCGTGACCAGCACCACCACCAGCACCGGAGCCAGCAGCGGCACCGTGATCCGGCGGAACACCTGCCACTCGCCCGCGCCGTCCACCCGCGCCGCCTCCAGCAGCTCCCGCGGCACCGCCGCCAGCCCCGCCGCGATCAGCACCATCGCGAAACCGGCCCACATCCACACATAGGAGCCGATGACCGCCGGAGTGACCAGCGCCGGACCGAGCCAGTCGACACCGCGGTACGCCTCGGCGAAGTTGGCCGCGGGCAACCGCAGCCGCGCCCCGTCCGCCCCCTCCGCGGGCAGCGAGAAGCCGCCGTCGGCCGCCGTCGTGGCCGACGCGACCACCCGGCCGCCCCGGACCGCTTCGACCCGCAGACCGGCCAGCGCCCGCTCGCCGCCGTCGATCACACCCGGCCGGCCCCCGCCGCCCCGGGAGAAGTCCAGCCACACCGTGCCGGTGACCCGGTCCGGCCGCGGCCGGGCGGCGGCGGCCGGCCGCGCCCCGCGCAGATCGCCCGGCTGGACCGCGACCAGCGGCAACAGCACCGGCGACCCCGCCCGGACCGCCGAGCCGGTGGTGAACCCGCCGCCCCCGGACGCCTTCAGATCCGCCCGCGGCCGCGGCCTGGCACCGGGGAACGGCGCCGGACCGGCGAAGGTGTCGTGCACCCCGACCCACACCGCGTTCGCCACCCCGCGCTCCGGGGCCTGGTCGTACACCAGCCGGAAGATGATCCCGGCAGCCAGCATCGAGATCGCCATCGGCATGAACACGACCAGCTTGAACGCGGTACCCCAGCGCACCCGCTCGGTCAGCACCGCGAAGATCAGCCCCAGCACGGTCGAGACCGTCGGCGCCACCACCACCCAGACGACGTTGTTCCGCAGCGCCGTACGGATGCCCTCGTCGGAGAAGAGCGCACCGTAGTTGTCCAGCCCCACGAAGCCGTCCCCGGACGCGTCGAACAGACTGCGGCCCACGGAGAACACCACTGGATAGCCGACCAGCGCACCGAGCAGCACCAGCGCCGGCAACAGGAACACCGCGGCCATCCAGCGACGGCCGCCCCCTGCCCGGCCGCGCCCCGGCGCCCGAGGACGGGCCGGCATCCGCGGGCGCCCCCTACCGCCGCCCCCGCCACGCCGCCCGCCCGCACTCCCGCCGCTCCTGCCGACCCGTACGCCGCTCATCGTGACGCCCCCTGGTCCCAGTCCCGGTCCCCGCCGCCGTTGCCGTCGGCGTCGCCGTCAGCGCCCGAACGACGCGGCGGCGTCCTTCTCCAGCTGCGCCTGCGCCCCCGCGACATCCTTCGGGCGCTTCAGGAAGTCCTGCAGGTCCTTCCACTCGCCCTGGCCCGGCTTGCCACCGAACGAGGCGGGCGCCTGGTCGGACATGTCGAAACGGAAGTCGTCACCCGCCGCCACCAGCGCCCCGGCGATCTCCCGCAGCACCCCGTCCGCGTACGCCGCCCGGTCCAGCTCCTTGTTCGGCGACAGGAACCCGCCGGCCTGCGCCCAGATCTTCGCGGCATCCGTCGACGCCAGGAACGCCAGCAACGCCTGCGCCGCCCTGCCGTCCTTGAGCGCCACCGCCACATCGCCCCCGGTCACCACCGGCGACCTGGCCCCCACCGCCGGGAACGGGAACACCTTGGCGTCCGTACCCACCCTGGCCTTGGTCTGGGCGATATTGGCGGCCGCGAAGTCCGCCGACGAGACCATCGCCGCCTTCGGGGCGTCACCGCCGCTGAACGTCTGCGTCACCGACGTCGGGAAATCCGTCTGCAACGCACCGGAGTTCCCGCCCGCGAGCAGCTCCGCACGGCCGAAGAGCTGCCCCAGCGTGGTCAACGCCCGCCTGACCGTGGGATCGGTCCACTTGATCCTGTGCTGCGCCAGCTGGTCGTACTTCGCCGGGCCCGCCTGCGAGAGATAGACGTTCTCGAACCAGTCGGTCAGCGTCCAGCCGTCCGCACCGCCCACCGAGACCGGCTCGACACCCGACTCGGACAGCGTCCGCGCCGCCTTCAGGAAGTCCCGCCAGCTCTTCGGCTCCCGCACCCCGGCGTCGTCGAACGCCCGGGCGTTGTACCAGACCAGCGACTTGTTGCTGGCCTTGAAGTAGACGCCGTACGGGGTGCCCTTGTGGGCGCCGAGATCCCGCCAGCCCTTCGCGTAGTTCTTGGCCAGCTGCGCCCTGGCCCCCGCCCCGAGCGGCTTCAGCCAGCCCTTCGCCGCGAACTCGTGGAGCACGCCCACCTGTTGCAGCATCGCGACGTCCGGCGGCCCGCCACCGGCGATCTTGGAGCCGACGAAACCGGCCATGTCGTCCCCGCTGGGCACGAAGTCGACCGTGGCGCCGGTGCGCTTCTCGAACTCGTCCAGCACCTTCACGAAGTTCTCCCGCTCGGGCCCCGTCCACACGGCCGTGACCTGAAGCTTCTCCCCCTTGAGCGAGGGCAGCCGCACCGTGGGGGCGGTACTGCCCCCCTTACCGCTCCCTCCGCCCTTCGCACCACCACTGCCGCCACCACACGCGGCCAGCGCCAGAGCGAGCGCCACCCCCACCGCCACCGAGCCCGCCGCGCGTCCACCCCTGCGCCCCATACGGCCGAGTCGTCTGCGCATCTCCAAAGCCCCCTGTCCCTGCCGCCTGCCCTACCGGTCCCCACCGCGCCACGGGCCCCTCGCCGCCGTGCCATGCGCGCCATGCGGCGTGGTTGTCGTGCCCATACGGTGCGGTTGGTCGTGCCCATACGGTGCGGTTGTCGTGCCGTGCGGCGTGGCTGCCGCGATACGGCCCGTGCCGTGCCGTGCGGCTGGCTGCGGCTGCCGCGATGCGGCGCCGGGACGCCCAAGCCGCGCCGTGCCGCTGTGCCGAGCCGCCGGCGTCATGCGCCGTGCCCTTGGTGTCGCGCCGTCGGCGTGATGCGGCGTCGCCCGTGCCGCGCCGTGCCCTTGGCCTCGCGCCGTTCGTTCCACGCCGGGTAGTGATGCC
Source organism: Streptomyces sp. NPDC048612 (assembly GCF_043199295.1). NCBI lineage: Bacteria > Bacillati > Actinomycetota > Actinomycetes > Kitasatosporales > Streptomycetaceae > Streptomyces > Streptomyces sp. NPDC048612. The sequence goes on along the minus strand of NZ_JBICVV010000028.1, from coordinate 46,445 downwards.
GCTGCAATGCGGTGCTGCAATGGCGCTGCGCTGCTCCGTGGTGCGGTGCACTGTGCGGCGTCGCCCATACGGCTACGGCGCGCCGCCGGCGTCATGCGCCGTGCAGTGTCATCCGGCGGTCGGTGTCCTGCGGTGTGCGACAGTCCTACGCCCTGACCACAGGCTCCGCAATACCGCCTTCCCCGCCAACCGCCCTTTCGTGACGCGGCTGTTATGGGTGGCGCCTACGAGCATGCGGCGAAGGGGGGCATGCCGCGCCCCCACAGCAGCCCACGCCCCACACCCTCACAGCAACGACGCCCCCGCCGCCGCCCCCGAGGACTGCGCGGCCCGCTGCAGGGCGCTGGCGAGCAGGGCCAGGTCGGTCGGGCCGTTGCCCAGTTCGCGCAGTGGGCGCCGGGCGGGCGGGTCGCCCATCCGCTGCCACTCCAGCGGGACGACCGTCGGCCGGAGGGTGGACGTCCGGGGTATCCGCCCCGTGACCCGGCCCGCCTGGAACGGGGTCGAGGAGCCGTCCGCCGCGCGGTACAGCCGCCCGCGGCCCGCGGGGGCCGGCTCGGACGGATCGGCGGTGGCGCCCAACTGGACGCGCAGACCGGCCTGTTCGCTGGTGGCGGTCTCCGCCGTGCGGTCCGGATGGCCGGTTGCGGCTATCAGGTGCACTCCGAGCGCGGCCCCGTCCCGGGCCACCGACTCCAGGGCGCGCACCACGGACCCGGCGGCGGGGCGGCCCGTGCTGCCCAGGGCGGGGGCGACCAGCGCGTCGAAGTCGTCGACCAGCACGAACAGCCGGGGCATCGGGACCGCGGGTTCCTGGGGGCTCGCCCCGTCCTCGGCGGGTGCTCCGCCGCGGGCGCGCAGGCGGAGGGTGCCGGTCGTTGACGGGTCTGCCGGTGTGCCGCCTTCCTCCTCCTTGTTACGGCAACGATTACGGAGAGTGATTGGTTCCTGCTCTCCGTAACCCTCGGTCGAGCGCCGTGGTGCGGCGATCCGCGGCGCCGGGAGGTGTTTGCCGCGCCACTCGGCGAACGGGGTGCCGGCGAGTATCTCCGCGCGGCGCTTCAGTTCCGAGGACAGTGCCTGGGCGAACTCCCGCATCCGTACCGGGTCCGAGGCGGCGAGGTGTGTCGTGACGTGCGGCAGGTCGGTGCACACCCGCAGGCCCTCGCCGCGCTCGCTGCCGCCGCCGTCCACCAGCACCAGCGACAGCAGGTCCGGGCGGTCGGCGGCGGCGAGCGAGGCGGCCAGCGAACGCAGCAGCTCGGTCTTGCCGGTGGCCGCGGCGCCCTCGACGAGGAGGTGTGAGCCGTCGGCGGCGAGGTCGGCGCACAACGGGCCGTGCGGTCCGGCGCCCAGCACCGCCGCTGCGCCGGGTCGGCCGGTGTCCAGGGCGGCGGCCCAACGGGCCATCAGGGACGCCGGGGTGGCGCGGGCCAGCCCCAACTCGTCCAGCAGCCGCGCCGCTTCGGGCAGCGGGACGGCCACCCGCGCCAGGGCGCCGCCGGCCCGGGCCGCCGCGTCGGTCTCCCGCAGCGGCGCCAGCGCCCGCGCGAACCGTTCGGCCCAGGCGCCGGAGACCGCGTCCACCGTCGCGACCGTGCCGTGGGGCCCCGAGCCGGGCTGGACGACGCGCAGCGCCGTGGCGACGTCACCGCTGAGCACGGCGACGGCCCCGCACTCCCCGAAGGCGGGTGACGCCTTCCGGGCCGCTTCGTAGGTCGCGGCCAGCGGGAAGGCGGGGGAGGAGGCCGGGGTCTCGGCCAGGCACAGCAGATGGATGCCGGCCGCCGCGCCGGCCGTGGCCAGCCGGGCGGTGGTCTCGCGGAGCGCGGAGCCGCCGGGGTCGCCGTCCACGATCACGAGGGTGTACGGGCCCTGGTGGCGGGCCGCGGCGGCGGCGATCTCCGCCCGCTCGGCGTCCGCCCAGCCGGGGCCGAGGGCAGAGTCGTCGAGCCGGCGCACCAGCTCGGAGGTACGGGCCAGGGCCTGGTCCGTGTCGTAGGCGAGCAGCAGCCGGCAGTCCTGGCCGCGGTCCGGGCGGACCTGCGGCAGCCAGCCGAGCCAGGACCAGTCCGCCACCCGCTCCTCGGCGGGGCGGGCCCGGTCCGCGCTGATCAGCACGATGTCGAGGGTGCCGGGGGAGTGCAGGGCGGCGAGCTGGGCGAGGGCGCAGCGGGCCAGTCCGGTCAGCCGGGCCCGCGGTCCGGCGAGGCCGAGGGAGCCCGCCCGGCGCAGCTCGACGGTGACCGGCAGCGCGGTCCGGCCGCCGCCGCGGGCGGCGGTGCCCAGCCGGACGGTCAGCGCGTCGGGGTGGTCCGGGCCGCGCTCCCAGAGCCGGGGCCCTGGGCCCAGTGCGGTGAGCAGGACGGCGGCGGCGTCCGGCCAGCGTTCCTCGGCGGCGGGCCCCGCGGGCGCCTCCGTGTCCGGGACGTCGCCGGGGGCGTCCGCGTAGGCGGTCAGGGGATCACCGGCGGGTGCGTACTCCGCCGGGCGGAACGCGTCCGGCTGTTCCACGGCGGGCCGGCCGCCGGCCAGCCGCCGCGCCCAGGCCCCGATGCCGCCCCGCCGTCCGCCCTTACGGGGCGCCTCGTCGGCCGGTGCCAGCGCCTGCTGCCCGCCGTGTGTCCGCTGCTGCCCGGCGTCCGGGTGTCCGCCGGCCGGTTCCCGTACGCCGGGTCCCCAGCCGGCGGACGGGGCCGGGCCGTCGGGGGTGCGGTCGTAGACAGGGCCGGTGGAGGTGTCCGGGTACGGGGGGCCGGACGGGCGCGGGGCGCCGTCCGGGGCGGCCGCGCCGTATCCGGCCGGGGTGCCGCGCAGGGGGGTGTCCCGGCGGCCGGGCGCGGTCGCCACCCGTGCGGACGGGGGAGCCGCCGCGGGAGCGCCGCCCAGCCGGTCGTACGCCCCGGGGCCGGGGTAGGTCCCGGCTCCTGTGTAGGCGCCGCCGACGGCGGCGGTGGCACCGTGCGGGCCCGCCGTCCCGTTGCCCCCGTGCTCCTGCGCGCGTCCTGCCGGGGCCGCCGCTCCCGGGGTGATCCGCAGATGGCCCTCGCCGTCCGGTGTGGTCGGCAGGGCGGGGTCCGGGGCACCGGGCGCGGACTGGAGGCGCAGGGCGGACTCGCCGATGCGCAGCAGGGTGCCGGGCGGCAGGGGAGCGGGCCGTTCGTCGAGGTCGGTGCCGTCCAGGACGGTGCCGTTGGTGGAGCGCAGGTCGGCGACGGACACCGAGCCGTCCGGTCCGACGGTCACGGTGCAGTGCAGCCGGGAGACATCGGGGTCGTCGAGGGGGACGTCGGCGTCGGCGGAGCGGCCGATGCGGATCTGGCCGCCGTGCAGCAGGTGCACGCCGCCGGCGTCGGGGCCGGAGACGACGCGGAGCCGCGCGGAGCCGTGCGGCAGGCCGTGTGCCGGGGCGGGGCCGGGGTTCTGGAGGGAGAGCACCGCGCCGTCGATCAGCGGGGGCTCGCCGATCGCCGCGCGCTGCGGGTCGAGGCGCTCGGTCCCGGCGTACAGGACGACGGGGGCGCTGCCGCCCGTGCCGCCGACGTCCGCGCCGGTGCCGGCCACGGAGGCGGCGAGCGAGCCGGCCACCGCCGCCAGCGCGGTCCCGGCAGGGGCCGTCACCAGCACATCGCAGGCCCGTGTGGGGTGGCCGCTGCGCGGCCCGAGGACGGTCAGCCGGATCTGCATCGCCGTCAACGGTCCCTTCTGCCGGGATCGGCGGGGCCCGCTCGCTCCCCCACCGCACCCGGGCACGTCGGCACGTACAAGTCCCAAGTGCACGCCGCGACAAGGACCGCGCGCCCCCACCGCATCGTGCTGGGTGCATCCTCGCACCTGCCACTGACACCGCGCCCGCCGACCGCCGTTCCGTGATCTTGATTGGTCTTCTAAGGGCGAAAAAGTGCCTGCTTGCGTGCCGTGCCCGGCCGGATTTCGACCGCCGTGGTCAGCTCGGAAGGCCTCCGGCGGGAGCGCGCGGGCGCGGCCCCGCACCGTCCCGGCGGGGCAGGCAACCATCCGTCCCGAACCCGCGTCTTTCCCACAAGCCCGCACTGGGCCGCCGGAACCGAAAAGCTTGTGCGACGGCACTACAGTGGGTCGGACGGACCGCGCCGAGTCGATCAGCTGACCGGGCGGGCCGGGCCAGGGAACCATCACGACCAGGGAGCGCATGACGTGCGGCCGGTAGGCAGCAAGTACCTGCTCGAGGAGCCGCTGGGACGCGGTGCCACGGGCACCGTCTGGCGTGCCCGCCAGCGGGAGACGGCGGGCGCCGAGGCCGCCGTGGCAGGAGAGCCCGGTGAGACGGTCGCGATCAAGGTCCTCAAGGAGGAGCTGGCGCACGACGCGGACGTGGTGATGCGCTTCCTGCGGGAGCGCTCCGTCCTGCTGCGGCTCACCCACCCGAACATCGTCCGTACCCGCGACCTCGTCGTCGAGGGCGATCTGCTCGCCCTGGTCATGGACCTGGTCGACGGCCCCGACCTGCACCGCTATCTGCGGGACAGCGGGCCGTTCAGCCCGGTGGCCGCCGCGCTGCTGACGGCGCAGATCGCCGACGCGCTGGCCGCCAGCCACGCCGACGGTGTGGTCCACCGCGACCTCAAGCCCGCGAACGTCCTGCTGGCCGGCTCGGACGGCAGCAGCGAGATGCACCCGATGCTGACCGACTTCGGCATCGCCCGCCTCGCCGACTCCCCGGGTCTGACCCGCACCCACGAGTTCGTCGGGACCCCCGCCTATGTGGCGCCGGAGTCCGCCGAGGGCCGCCCGCAGACCTCCGCCGTGGACATCTACGGCGCCGGCATCCTGCTGTACGAGCTGGTCACCGGCCGTCCCCCGTTCGCCGGCTCGACCGCGCTGGAGGTGCTGCACCGGCACCTCAGCGAGGAGCCGCAGCGTCCGGCCACGCTGCCCGAGCCGTTGTGGACGGTGATAGAGCGCTGTCTGCGCAAGCGGCCCGAGGAGCGGCCCAGCGCCGAGAACCTCGCCCGTGCGCTGCGCACCGTCGCGGCCGGTATCGGGGTGCACGCCCGCCCCGAGGAGGCCGAGGCCGCGCTCGGTGTCGCCGCGCTGCTCGCCCCCGACCCCGCGCCCGCCACGGTCCCCGGGACCGGCGCCGACGGCGGCCAGGGCGGCGGCGACGCCGATCCCACCCAGGTGCTCCCGTCGGGCGCCGGTTCGTACGACCCGGCGGCGGCGACCAGCGTGCTGCCGTCCACGGGCGGCCCGGCCGGACCGGGTGGCTCCGGTGGCCAGGGCGGCGGGGCCGGGCAGGGCGATCCGACGCGGGCCATGCCGCCGATGCCCATGGGTGCACCGGCCGGCGGACCGCAGGGGCCCGACGGGCCGCACCCGTGGGAGTCCCAGCTGCGGGCCGCCCGCGACCGCAACGAGCAGACCCAGGTGCAGTACCTGGACCCCAGCGAGGACCCGCTGCGCCGCCGTCCGCAGCGGCAGGCCGCCCCCCAGCAGCCGCCGCAGCGCCCGCAGCAGGCTCAGTACCGCCAGCAGCCCGCTCCGGTGCCGTACGCCCAGCAGCAGCCGCAACAGCAGCAGCCGCAGGCGCCCCGGCGGCGCCAGGAGCCGCCGCCGCAGCGTTACGAGCCGCAGCGGCCGCCCGCCCCGGAGCCCCGGCCCCGGCGCGAGCCCCGTCAGCGCAGCGCCAACCCGATGAAGATCCCGGGCCTGGGCTGTCTGAAGGGCTGCCTGTTCACGCTGATACTCCTGTTCGTGGCGGCCTGGCTGATCTGGGAGCTGACCCCGCTCCAGGAGTGGATCGGCACGACGAAGGGCTTCTTCGCGCAGATCGGGGAGGCCTACGACTACGTGGCGAGTGTCGTGCGGAAACTCGGCAACTGACCCCGCTCGCCCGTAACTGACAGCGGCCACCCGCGCCCCCCATGGGCCCGCGGGTGGCCGCTGCCCTGTCTGCCGTCATCCGCGGGACACGCCCCTAGGACTCACCCAGTGGATTTGTCGACTTCAGGCGGAGAATTTCGCTCACAGAAGTGAAGGTTGCCACCGTCCGGGGCATTGAACCCCCTGGCATCCGCGTAGCTTTGACGCCAACCTCAGCCCCCGCAGGACGCTCGGGGGCCCGACACGTCGGAGCAGTCTTGGCACGGAAGATCGGCAGCCGGTACACCGCCCACCAGATCCTGGGACGCGGCAGTGCCGGCACGGTATGGCTGGGCGAGGGTCCCGAAGGGGCCGTGGCCATCAAGCTGTTGCGTGAGGAGCTGGCGTCCGACCAGGAGCTCGTCGGCCGCTTCGTCCAGGAGCGGGCCGCCCTGCTGGGCCTGGACCACCCCCGTGTGGTCGGTGTCCGTGACCTGGTCGTCGACGGCAACGACCTGGCGCTCGTCATGGAGCTGGTACGGGGCACCGACCTGCGCACCCGTCTGGAGCGCGAGCGCCGGCTGGCCCCGGAGGCCGCCGTCGCGATCGTCGCCGACGTGGCCGACGGGCTCGCCGCCGCGCACGCCGCCCGCATCGTGCACCGCGACGTGAAGCCCGAGAACGTGCTGCTGGACATGCAGGGCCCGCTCGGCCCCGGTGGCGCGCACCCCGCGCTGCTCACCGACTTCGGTATCGCCCGGCTCGTCGACTCCCCGCGCCGCACCAAGGCGACCAAGGTCATCGGCACCCCCGACTACCTCGCCCCGGAGATCATCGAGGGGCTGCCGCCGCGCGCCTCCGTGGACGTGTACGCGCTGGCGACCGTCCTGTACGAGCTGCTCGCCGGGTTCACGCCCTTCGGGGGCGGGCACCCCGGGGCGGTGCTGCGCCGGCATGTGACCGAGAGCGTGGCGCCGCTGCCGGGCATCCCCGACGAGCTGTGGCAGCTGCTGCTCCAGTGCCTGGCCAAGGCCCCGGCGTCCCGGCTGCGGGCCCCGGAGCTGGCCGCCCGGCTGCGGGAGCTGCTGCCCGGTCTGGTGGGCATGCCGCCGCTGGACATCGACGAGCCGGACGACGACGAGCCGGAGGGCGAGCAGGAGGCCGCCGGGGCCCACGAGGAGGCGTTCCACCCGTCGGCGGCGCCGGCCGAGGCCACCCCGCCGCGCGGCGCGGTCCCCCTGGTCCAGGGCGCGGTCCCGGACTCCAACCGGGAGACGCACACCAGCATGCGCGTCCCGGGCCCGGACGAGCTGGCGGGCGGCGCCCACGGCACCGCCCGCACCCCGCGCGCCGCCGGTGAGCGCCGGGCGGGCTCGGCCCGGCACCGCGCGTCCCAGGAGACGGTGCGCCGCCGCCGGATCAGGCTGAGCGCGGCGGCCGCCGCCGCGCTCGTGGCGGCCGGTCTGGGCGGCTGGCTGGCCTCGGGCGAGGACGAGCCGGGCGACGGCACACCGGGCGTGCACCAGTCGGAACCCGACACTCCGTGACGCGCCCCGGGCGCACGCGGGCCGGAGCCCCGGCGGCCGTGGACCCGGCGGGTGCGGCGCCCGGCGGGTCCGGCCCGCCGGGGCCGGGTCACGTCGGCGGCGGTAGCCGTTAGGCTGGGTGCGTGGCAGTCGTCGATGTATCCGAAGAGCTGAAGTCCCTCTCCTCGACCATGGGGTCGATCGAGGCCGTCCTGGACCTCGACAAGATGAGGGCCGATGTCGCCGTGCTCGAGGAGCAGGCCGCGGCGCCGTCCCTGTGGGACGACCCGGAGAACGCACAGAAGATCACCAGTCGGCTGTCCTACCTTCAGGGCCAGCTGCGCAAGGCGGAAGACCTGCGCAGCCGGGTCGACGACGTCGAGGTGCTCTTCGAGCTGGCCGAGGCCGAGGGCGACGAGGACGCGCGCGCCGAGGCCGAGACCGAGCTGACCGCCGTCCGCAAGGCGGTCGACGAGCTGGAGGTCCGCACCCTCCTGTCCGGCGAGTACGACTCCCGTGAGGCGGTCGTCAACATCCGTGCCGAGGCCGGTGGCGTGGACGCCGCCGACTTCGCCGAGAAGCTGCAGCGGATGTACCTGCGCTGGGCCGAGCGGCACGGCTACAAGACCGAGCTCTACGAGACCTCGTACGCGGAAGAGGCCGGCATCAAGTCGACCACCTTCTCCGTGCAGGTGCCGTACGCCTACGGCACGCTCTCCGTCGAGCAGGGCACGCACCGCCTGGTGCGTATCTCGCCGTTCGACAACCAGGGCCGCCGCCAGACGTCGTTCGCCGGTGTCGAGGTGCTGCCCGTCGTCGAGAAGACCGACCACATCGAGATCGACGAGTCCGAGCTGCGGGTGGATGTCTACCGCTCCTCCGGCCCCGGCGGCCAGGGCGTCAACACCACCGACTCCGCGGTCCGGCTGACGCACATCCCCACCGGCATCGTGGTCTCCTGCCAGAACGAGCGCTCGCAGATCCAGAACAAGGCGACCGCGATGAACGTCCTCCAGGCCAAGCTCCTTGAGCGCCGCCGCCAGGAGGAGCAGGCGAAGATGGACGCGCTCAAGGGCGACGGCGGCAATTCCTGGGGCAATCAGATGCGTTCGTACGTCCTGCACCCCTATCAGATGGTCAAGGACCTGCGGACCGAATTCGAGGTCGGAAACCCCAGCGCCGTTCTGGACGGCGACATCGACGGCTTCCTGGAAGCCGGAATCCGCTGGCGCAAGCAGCAGGAGAAGTAACGGGGACACCCCTTCCGTACGTGAAACAACTGCCTCCCTCGTGGAGGCAGTTGTTTTTGCTGTGGGGGTTTGGTCACAGTCGTATGTCCATGTACCGCCCAACGCTTGGTAATTCGGGCATCCAGCCTTTAATCGACCTTGACGATAGTCACCGAACTGGGAAGGCTGAGCGCGGCATGCGTATGTCTGGGGCGCGTGTGTGAACGGGGGAATCGAGCGGCCCGCCCATGGTGCGGAGCCGGAACTCGTGCACCCCCATCGGCCCGCCGCCCCGTGCAACGGTGCTCCAATGACGAGTTCAGCTACTGGGGGTAGCAGTACATGACGAAGAAGACGCGGCTGCGCGTAGCGCGCATTGCGGCCGGCGCGGTGATCGCGGCCGGTGCGTCGCTCACCGCGGCCGGCGCGGCTTCCGCGGCCAGCCCGGGTGAGAACCCGGGCCAGGACGGCGGCATCATCGGCGGCATTCTCGGCGGGGTCATCGGCGGCGGCGACTCCGGTGGCGAGTCCGGTGGCGACACCATCGGCGCCACCGACGGCGGCGAGACCGTCGGCCAGGTCGGCGGCGACGACAGCACCGGCGGCGAGATCGGCGGCGAGGACAGCTCCGGCGGCATCGGCGGCGAGGACAGCTCCGGCGGCATCGCCGGCACCGACGACGGTGGCACGACCGACGGCGGCACCGCTGACGGTGGCACTGGCACCGACGGTGGTACCGGCACTGACGGTGGTACCGGCACTGACGGTGGTACCGGCACTGACGGTGGTACCGGCACTGACGGTGGTACCGGCACTGACGGTGGCACTGGCACTGACGGTGGTACCGGCACTGACGGTGGCACCGGCACCGACGGCGGCACCGGCAACACCGGCGGCACCGGCACCACCGGTGACCAGAACTCCGGCGGCACCGGCAACTCCGGCGGCACCAGCGACGGTGGCAGCTCCATCGGCGACACCGGCACCGGCCCCGACAACGAGGGCTCCGAGCCGGTCGAGCAGCCCGGTCAGGGCAAGGAGCAGATCGCTGACACCCCCGGCCAGGCGAAGCAGCAGGCCAAGGGCGGCGAGCTGGCGGAGACCGGTTCCTCCGGCACCACCTTCCTGCTCATCGGTGCGGCCACGATGATCGCGGGCGGTGTGGGCTTCCGTATGCTGCCCCGTCTGATCAACAAGGGCGGCGCCGCGGCCGCCTGACGCCAGGCGCTGAAGCGGTAAAAGGGGCCCGGGACGCCACTGCGTCCCGGGCCCCTCGGCGTCCGCGCTCCGGGCGCCGGGCAAGCCTCGTGACCGGTCTCAGACGGTCTGGTGGAGCAGTACGCCCACCGCGAGCAGAACGATCATCAGCGCCACCAGAATCGCTGGGCTGAGCTGGGCGAACATACCGCCCGCTTGCTGCTGGAGCCGTTCCCTGCTGGCCCGGCACACGGGGCAGCGGCCCTCGCTCACAGGGGCCGCGCAGTTGGCGCACACCAGTCGGTCGTACGTCATGCGACCTCCTTCTCCACAGCACCAACGCGCCGGAAGGCACATTGGTTCCCTCCTCCACTGTGCCAGCTCCTCGCCGGAACGGCGCGCCCCGCGGGATTGTGCGCTTTTTGTCCCGTAGGTCCCGTGAATAAACGGACCAACCCCCCACGGGACTGCACCGCCCTGCGAGGTTCGCGTATGGTCACGCACACCGACGGGAGCCGCAACTCGGCAACCCGTACCCCTATCCAGGTCGACCGTGGTGCATCAGTGATCCGATTCGACAACGTCTCCAAGACCTACCCGAAGCAGAACCGTCCTGCACTCAGGGATGTCTCCCTCGAGATCGAGCGCGGCGAGTTCGTCTTCCTGGTGGGCTCCTCGGGCTCCGGCAAGTCCACCTTCCTGCGGCTGCTGCTGCGGGAGGAGCGGGCCAGCCATGGCCACGTGCACGTTCTGGGCAAGGACCTCGGCAAGCTCTCCAACTGGAAGGTCCCGCAGATGCGGCGCCAGGTGGGGACGGTCTTCCAGGACTTCCGGCTACTCCCCAACAAGACCGTGGGGGAGAACGTCGCCTTCGCCCTGGAGGTCATCGGCAAGCCGCGCGGCCAGATCCGCAAGACGGTTCCCGAGGTCCTCGAACTCGTCGGCCTCGGCGGCAAAGAGGACCGTATGCCGGGTGAGCTCTCCGGTGGTGAGCAGCAGCGCGTCGCCATCGCGCGGGCGTTCGTCAACCGCCCGATGCTGCTCATCGCGGACGAGCCCACCGGCAACCTCGACCCGCAGACCTCGGTCGGCATCATGAAGCTGCTGGACCGGATCAACCGGACCGGTACGACGGTGGTCATGGCCACCCACGACCAGCAGATCGTCGACCAGATGCGCAAGCGGGTCATGGAACTAGAGAAGGGCCGGCTCGTACGCGACCAGTCGCGCGGCGTGTACGGCTACCAGCACTAAGCGTGTACGGCCCCCAGTACTGAAAGGACGCCATGCGCGCCCAGTTCGTCCTGTCGGAGATCGGCGTCGGTCTCCGCCGAAACCTCACGATGACGTTCGCCGTCATCGTCTCCGTAGCCCTCTCGCTCGGTCTGTTCGGCGCCTCGCTGCTGATGCGCGACCAGGTCAGCACCATGAAGGGCTACTGGTACGACAAGGTCAACGTCTCCATCTTCTTCTGCAACAAGAACGACGCCGACACCGGCGCCAACTGCGCCAAGGGCGCGGCCACCCAGCAGCAGAAGGACGACATCAAGGCGGAGCTGGACCGGCTGCCGATCGTCCAGAAGCCGGTGGTGTACGAGTCCAGCGACCAGGCGTACAAGCACTACAAGGAGCAGTTCGGCGACACCCCGGTGGCCGGGCTGGTCACGCCCGACCAGCTTCCGGAGTCCTTCCGCGTCAAGCTCAAGGACCCGACGAAGTACACCGTGATCAAGTCGGCGTTCTCCGAGCGGCCCGGCGTCATGGAGGTACAGGACCAACGGGACACCGTCGAGCCCCTGTTCAACCTCCTCAACGGCATGAACATCGCCGCGATAGTCGTGATGGCGCTGATGCTGGTCGTTGCGCTGATGCTGATCGTCAACACCGTACGGGTGTCGGCGTTCAGCAGGCGCCGGGAGACCGGGATCATGCGGCTGGTGGGAGCGTCCAGCTTCTACATCCAGATGCCGTTCATCCTGGAGGCCGCCATCGCGGGGCTGCTGGGCGCGGCCTTCGCCTGTGTGCTGCTGGTCGGCGGCAAGTACGCCCTCATCAACAACTGGCTGGCGAAGAAGATCCAGGTGGTCAACTTCATCGGCTGGGACTCGGTGGCGGCGGTGCTTCCGCTGGTCCTTCTGATCGGGCTGCTGATGCCCGCGCTCGCCGCGTTCTTCGCGTTGCGCAAGTACCTCAAGGTGTGAGCTTTGCCAAGGGGCGCCGTACGGTCAACTCGCCGTACGGCGCCCTTTTGTCCCCTAGACTCACCGGCATGTCGGGCCCGTGTTCGTACGACCGGCCCCGCCGCATTCGCCGCGGGGCGGCCCTGACGTTGTTCCTCACCAGCGTGCTCGCCGCCGGCGTGGTGACCGGCACCTGGAGCGATGCGGCGGAGGGCGGTCCGGGGCACGCCGCCCCGGACCGTACGTCCGCCGGAGCGAAGGCCCGGCAGTCCGCCCTCGCGGACCGCGCCGCCGTCGAGCGGGCCGCCTCCGAAGCCGTCGAGGACGGCAAGTCCGGTGCGCAGGCGGCCGCCGAGGTCGTCAGCCGCAGCGGCGACCGCTGGTCGGCGATCTACACGCCGGGCCAGTACGAGGACTTCCAGGAGCAGTTGGGCGGCGGCTACGTCGGCGTCGGGCTCTGGGTACGGCAGGCGGCCGGCGGCCGGACCGAGGTGTCCCGGGTCCAGCCCGGCGGCCCCGCCGCGCGGGCCGGGGTCGCGGTGGGCGACCGGCTGCGCGCCGTCGACGGCCACCCCACCCGGCACGTCCCGGTCACCGAGGTCGTCGCCCGGCTGCGCGGTGCCGCCGCCGACGGCTCCCGTGGCGCGGCCGCGGCCGGCAGCCCGGTGACCCTGGACCTCCAGCGCGGCGACCGCCGCTGGACCGAGACCCTGCACCGCACCCGGCTCAGATCCCGCAATGTCGTCGTCGACCGGCCGTCCGGTGCCCACGGCCCGGCCCGCGTCAGGATCTCCGCGTTCACCAAGGGCACCGGGGACGAGGTCCGCCGCGCGGTGCGCCGGGCCTCCCCGCACCACGGCATGCTGCTGGACCTGCGGGGCAACACCGGCGGCCTGGTCACCGAGGCGGTCGCCACCGCCTCCGCCTTCCTGGACGGCGGCCTGGTCGCGACGTACGACGTACGCGGCAGCCAGCGTGCCCTGTACGCGGAGCGCGGCGGGAACACCCGTGTCCCGCTGGTCGTCCTCGTCGACGGGGGCACGATGAGCGCCGCCGAGCTGCTGGCCGGCGCCCTCCAGGACCGGGGCCGGGCGGTCGTGGTGGGTTCCCCGACGTTCGGCAAGGGCGCGGTGCAGATGCCCAGCGAGCTGCCGGACGGCTCGGTCGCCGAGCTGACCGTCGGCCACTACCGCACCCCCTCCGGCCGGACCGTGGACGACTCCGGCCTCACCCCCGACCTGGTCGTGGAGCGCGGGGCGGAGAAGCGGGCCCGCACGGTATTGAGTGGCCTCGGGGGCGGGTCTTAGTGCGAAAATGGCCGCACTATGGCTAAGGACAAGGGCAAGGACAAGGATTCCGGGCGCAAGCTCGTGGCGCAGCACAAGAAGGCGCGGCACGACTACCACATTCTGGACACCTACGAGTGTGGTCTGGTGCTGTCCGGCACCGAGGTGAAGTCGCTGCGGCAGGGCCGGGCGTCGCTGGTGGACGGTTTCGTCCAGATCGACAACAACGAGGCCTGGCTGCACAACGTACATATTCCGGAATACGCCCAGGGCACCTGGACGAACCACAGTGCGCGGCGCAAGCGGAAGCTGCTGATGCACCGGGCCGAGATCGACAAGCTGGAGTCCAAGAGCCAGGAGTCGGGCCACACCATCGTGCCGCTGGCCCTCTATTTCAAGGACGGCCGGGCCAAGGTGGAGATCGCGCTGGCCAAGGGCAAGAAGGAGTACGACAAGCGGCAGACGCTCCGCGAGCAGCAGGACCGCCGTGAGACGGACCGGGCGATCTCGGCGGCCCGGCGGCGGCAGCGGGCCTGATCTGCCCCGACGGGGCCCGGCCCGGCCGGGCCTTGCGGGAATACGCTGGCAACGGCGGGCGTTGTTCCCGTACGATGGCTGCGCACCCCACGAGGGGCGCAGGCACCACCTTGATAAATCAACATGGGGATGATCGGTTTCGACAGCGGATGTCGAAGCAGGGGAAGCGAGTCGAGGAAGCGGCAATGATCTCGTTAACCATATGTCGCAACCAATAATCGCCAACACCAAGCGCGATTCCTTCGCCCTCGCTGCCTAAGTAGCGACTTGCGAAGTGTCAGCCCGGGGCTGTTCCCGACCCGGAACCTGGCATCAGCTAGGGGACTAAACTTCTAGACCCGGTCACGGGGTGTAGAAGGAAATCAAACAGTGGCTGGGCCCGTCGGAGACTTGTTCGCGTGATCTCCGGGGCCGAGAAAATCGCAGCGAACTGCACTCGGAGAAGCCCTGATTCCGCACCGTTGGACGCGGGTTCGATTCCCGCCATCTCCACTCATCCCATGTGAGGCCCAGGCCCTGTACGTCCCGAGGACGTGCGGGGCCTGAGTCGTTTCACGGCAGCGGCCGCCGGCGGCGTGTGGGCAGAGCCCGGAGGCTGGTGAGCAGGGTGATGGCCAGGGCGAGGGCGGCCGCCGCCACGGGCGCCCCGTAGGCCGCGCCCCCGGCGGCCGACAGGTGCTCGACCGCCCAGCCCCCGCTTGCCGATCCGGCCGCGATGCCGCCGAGCAGCGCGGTCACGGCGAGTGTCATGCCCTCGTTCAGCTGATCGTGCGGTGTCCGTGACTGGACGAGGCCCATGCCGGTGACCATGGTCGGCGCGGTCGCCATGCCGGCGAGGAGGAGCGCGCCGGCCAGGGCCGCCGGGCCGCCCGTCGCGGCGGCGAGCGGCGGGAGCAGCATCAGGGCCGCCATCACCGCGGTGCAGGCCAGGAAGCGGCGGCCGGGGCTGTCCGCCGGCCGCAGCAGGCCGTGGAGCAGCCCGGCCGCGCCGGACCCGGCCGCCTGGAGGGCCAGCAGGGCGCCCCCGGCGGAGCGGAGGCCGTGGGCGTCGGCGTAGGCGAGGGTGACCACCTCCAGGGAGCCGAAGACCGCGCCGGTGCAGAGGAAGGTGAGCAGCAGCGGCGGGACGCCGGGGCGGCGCAGCGGGGAGCGGGTGGCGGCGTGGGCCGTGGTGCGGGCGGCGACGGGGGGCTCGGTGCGGCGCTGGGCCGTGAAGAGCAGCACCCCGGTCAGCAGCAGTGCCGCGCCCACCGCCGTGCCCGCCTCCGGGAAGAGGCCGGTGCACAGCAGCGTGGCGAGCACCGGTCCGAGCAGGAAACACAGCTCGTCGGCGGCCTGTTCGAAGGAGTTGGCGGTGTGCCGGGCGGCCGGGTCGTCGCGGAAGAGGTGTGCCCAGCGGGCGCGGGACATCCCGCCGGTGTTGGGGGTGGTCGCGGTGGCGGCGTACGCGGCGAAGAGGGTCCAGTCGGGTGCGCCGTAGTGGACGCAGAGCAGCAGCGCGAGCGAACCGAGGGCGGCGAGCGCGGTGGCCGGGACCGCGATGCGGGACTGCCCGTGGCGGTCGATCAGCCGGGCGGTCCACGGGCCCACCAGTGCCGTCGCCGCCAGTCCGGTCGCGGTGACCGCCCCGGCGAGTGCGTAGGAGCCGCGCGACCCGGCGATCATCAGGACCGCGCTGACACTGAGCATCCCCATGGGCAGCCGGGCCAGGAGGTTGGCGGCCGTGAAGGCGCGGGCGCCGGGGGCGGCGAAGATCCGCCGGTAGGGCGCGAGCGGGCGGCGCCGGGCGCGGCGGCGGCGCGGGGCCGGGCGTACGGGCGATGGGGGTCCCCCCGGTCGAGCGGAGCCGAGAGTGGGGGACGTGACCGGGCGGGCGGCGAGGAAGAGGATCATGCCCTCTACGGTCGTCGCGCCTCCCCGCACCCGTCCAACACCTGGTCAGCGCCCATTCACGCGGCTGTGTTGTCAATGGGGTGAGGGTGGTCGGCCGCACCGGTCCTGCCAGGATGGGCCGGTGCCGTACGACATCGATCCGCGACTGCTGCGGGCGTTCACCGCCGTCGCCGAGGAGCTGCACTTCACCCGGGCCGCCGCCCGGCTGTACGTCGCCCAGCAGGCGCTGAGCCGCGACATCCGGCGGCTGGAGCGGGAGTTGGGCGCCCCGCTGTTCGTCCGGAGCACCCGCCGGGTCGTGCTGACGGCCGACGGGGAGCGGCTGCTGCCGTACGCGCGGCGGGTGTTGACCGCGCAGGACGAACTGGCCGCCGCGTTCCGGACCGCCCCGGAGCGGCCGCTGCTGGTCGACGTGAGCGTGCCGATCGGCACCGCCCACGGGGTGCTGGAGGCGGCCAGGGACCGGGTGCCGGACAGCTGTGAGCTGGTCGCCCGCTTCCACAGCGGGCTGACGGGCGCGGCGGCCGAGATGGCGGCCGGACGGCTCGATGTCTCCTTCGGCCGGATCGCGGCGCTGCCGCCCGCCGTACGGGACGGTCTCGACCATCAGCCGGTGCGGCTGGAGCCGATGGCGGTCCTGCTGCGCGACGGTCATCCGCTGGCCACCCGGCCCGCCGTCCCGTTGGCGGAGCTGGCGGGCGAGACGCTCTATGCGGCGGCCGGCAATCCGCAGACCGTGGAGTGGACGGACCTGGCCGAACGGCTCTTCGCGGGGCGCGGGATCGCGACCGCCGCGCCGTTCCCGGAGATCGAGGGCTCGCAGGAGTTCGTCCGGGTGGTGCGCAAGCGGGGCTGGTCGGTGCTGGCGAGCGTGGAGTTCATGGAGGTGCCGGGGATGGTGCTGCGGCCGCTCGTGGACCCCGTACCGTTGTCGCCGGTGTCCCTGGTGTGGCGGCGCGGGCTGCGGCATCCGGGGCTGGATGCCTTGCGGACGGCCGCACGGGACCTGAGCGAACGGCACGCCTGGCTGGCGCCGCCCGCGGACGCGTGGTGGCTCCCGGAGGCGGACGCGCGGGTGATGGGCGTCCACGGGTGACGACCCGCCGCCGCGCGGACCGTCGCAGAAATTGATCATCCACAGGCAACCGGAAGCCCGCGAAAACTTTCCTTAACGGCAGGGAATCGTCTGTGCAACGAACTGGGGGATCGGCCGTGCGACGGCGTTCACTTCTCGCGGCGGGGGCTGCCGCGCTGACCTTGACCGTCACCGCGGGCCTGGCCCTGACCGGCTGCGGCTCACCGCGGATGGCGGCACTGCACGCCAACTGCACCACCAAGGGCCTGCGCTGGAAGGTCACCGTCCTCAAGAAGCAGCCGCGCGCCGAGCACCGCGACGCCCGGCTGTCCGTCGTCAACAAGGGCACCGACCCCTGTGTGTTCCGCGGTTTCCCGGCCTTCGCGGTCCACCTCGGGAAGGGGCCGCAGTCCGACGCCCGCGGGCACGGCCGGGCCCTCCCGATAGACCTGCCGCGCGGCGGCAAGGTCACGGCCGGTCTGCGCTACCGGGACTGCCCCCGAGGCTCCTCGCTGAACGAGCCGGTGGCCGTCATGAACGACACCGCCGTGGTGTCCGCACCGCACGACGACTCCGGACACGCGGTCGTGGCCCGGGACGAGAGGGGCAAGCGGCTGCGGATGAACATCTGCGCCGACACGATCTGGATGGGCGCGCCCCGGGAAGCGGCCGAGTAGGGCTGTTACGGGGCGGTTGGGGCGGCGGCGGTGGTGGTACGTGCCGCGAACGAGGTGAACGCCGCCCAGGCCCCCGGCGCGAAGTCGAGGTGCGGGCCCTCGGGGTCCTTGGAGTCACGGACGTGGATGGTGGCGGGGTGGGCGGCTACCTCGATGCAGGCGCCGCCCTCGTCGCCGCTGTAGCTCGACTTGAACCATGTCAGGTGGGTCATCGCTCTCCTAGCAGCCGGTCCAGCAGGCCCATGCTTTCCTCTGCGTCCAGGGCCTGCATTCGCAGCATTCCATACTTCTGAGCGAGGATGCTGACCTCCTCCGGGTCCGAAATCAGCACGCTGCTGCGTTGTGCCTCTGTGTAGGCCAGGTGCTGGTGATCCAGGGTTTCCAGCAGTACGAACGGACCGTTGAGACCGGCGTGATGCTCACGGCTCAGCGGCAGGATCTGAAGTGAGACCCCGTCGAGTTCAGCGCAGGTGCGCAGGTGGGAAATCTGATCCCGCATGACCTCCCGGCCCCCGAGTTTGCTCACCACGACGGCCTCCGAAAAGATGAAGCTGGCGATGACGGGATCGTCTTTGTGCAGAATCTGCTGGCGTTCTAGTCGTGCCGTAACCCGCCGCTCCACGGTCGCCTCGTCGACATGCGGAATCTTGCTGCGGAACGTGGCGCGTGCGTAGCGCTCGGTCTGGAGCAGGCCCGGGAGGACTCCCTGCTCGTACCAGGAGAGCGAAAGGGCCTCCTTCTCATAGTCGATGAACTCCTCCGCCCAGATCGGGTACTTGTCCTTCGGCGGCAGCTTCGTCACCCCCATCGCCAACGCGCCACCGGTGTTCAGGAGTTGATCGAACTCCAAGGCCAGGTGCGGCATCAGGGCGCGCCTTCCCTGCTCGACGGAGGCGATGGTCTCTTCGGAGGCGGTGGTCCGTTCGCTGAGGCTGTGCTGGGTGAACCCGGCTTTGAGGCGGTACATCGCGAGTTGTGCACCGATGACTTCCATCGCTGCGGAGTGCCGCTTCTTGGGCTTCTTTGGCTGCTGCATGGCCTTCCACTCCCCCTGACCGGACGTCCGTGACCGTGCGTGGACCCGTACTCACCGGGAGTACGGGCCCGCATGGCGCGGCAGCATAGTTACGCAGTGCGACCGTCGCCGGGGGAATGCGCGGATCGCCTCCGCACGTGCGGCCGTGCGGCCTCACCCGCACCCGCTGTGCCCGGTGAGCGCAAGGTTTCGTACGCGTCACCGGGCGGCACGGTACGGAAACCCGCTCTCCCTAGCGTCGGTGTGCAGGACCCGACCCCTGGGAGGCGCGATGACGGCCGCGGCAGCAGAGACCCGTAGTGAGAGCACGGAGCGGAGGGGCGGCCGGTGGATCGAGCGCTGGGACCCGGAGGACGAGGGGTTCTGGCGGGAGACGGGGGAGCGGATCGCGCGGCGGAACCTGGTGTTCTCCGTGCTGTCCGAGCACATCGGGTTCTCCGTGTGGAGCCTGTGGTCGGTGATGGTGCTGTTCATGGGGCCGGAGTACGGGATCGCGCCGGCCGAGAAGTTCTTCCTGGTGGCGGTGCCGACGCTGGTGGGCGGGGTGCTGCGGGTGCCGTACACCTTCGCGGTGGCGCGGTTCGGCGGGCGCAACTGGACGGTGATCAGCGCGGTGACGCTGCTGGTGCCGACCGCGGTGGCGGCGGTGGTGATGGAGCCGGGGACCTCGTACAGCACGTTCTTGCTGGTCGCGGCGCTGGCGGGGGTCGGCGGCGGGAACTTCGCCTCGTCGATGACCAACATCAACTCCTTCTATCCGCTGCGGAAGAAGGGGTGGGCGCTGGGGATGAACGCCGGGGGCGGGAACATCGGGGTGCCGGTGATCCAGCTGCTGGGGCTGCTGGTGATCGGCACCGCGGGGGCCGCGCATCCGCGGATCGTGCTGGCCGTCTATGTGCCGCTGATCGTGGTCGCGGCGGTGTGCGCGGCGCTGTTCATGGACAACCTCGCGCCGGTGACGAACGACACCGGGGCGGCCCTCGCCGCCGCCAGGGAGCCGCACACCTGGGTGATGTCGCTGCTCTACCTCGGCACCTTCGGGTCGTTCATCGGCTACAGCTTCGCCTTCGGGCTGGTGCTGCAGAACCAGTTCGCGCGCACCCCGCTGCAGGCGGCGTCGCTGACCTTCGCCGGGCCGCTGCTGGGGTCGCTGATCCGGCCGGTCGGCGGGCGGCTGGCGGACCGGTTCGGGGGTGCCCGGATCACCCTGGGCAACTTCGCGGCGATGGGGCTGGCCACCGGGGTCGTCGTTTATGCGTCGGTGGTGCGGTCGCTGCCGGTGTTCCTCGTCGGGTTCATCGCGCTGTTCGTGCTGTCGGGGCTCGGCAACGGCTCCACGTACAAGATGATCCCGGGGATCTTCCAGGCCCAGGCGGAGCGGCGCGGGCTGGCGGGGGAGGAGGCCGCGGCCTACGGGCGGCGGCTGTCGGGGGCGGCGATGGGGCTGATCGGGGCGGTGGGCGCGCTCGGCGGGCTGGTCATCAACCTCGCGTTCCGGCAGTCGTTCCTGACGGCGGGGTCGGGCACCCCGGCGTTTGTGTCCTTCCTCGGGTGCTACGTGGTGTGCGGGGCGGTGACCTGGGCCGTATACCTCCGGCCTGCGGCCCGCGCGCGGCGGACGGCGCGGGCGGGGGAGGCGGCACCGGCGGAGGAGGGGCGGCGGCCCGTGTACGCGGAGGTGTGAGCCGCCCTCGCGCCCGTTGGGGCCCGCCCGGTCCCGGTCCGCGCGGCCGGGCGCACGGGGGTGGGCGTGCGGAGCGGCGTAACGACGGGGAAATATGGGAGGACCGGAGCTGTCACGTGCCGTTGGCACGCTGGCCTCTTGGCACGGAGTGCCGCCCGAGCCGCGGCGGTGCTCCAGCACAGGGCACCACACCACTCTGGGCGGAGCGGGACGACCATGTACGAGCAGCAGCAGGAGCACGGCGAGCGGGAGCGTACGGCACCGGCGGCGGGAGCCGAGCCGGGACCGGCGCCGGCCGTCCGGCCGCTGGACGGGTTCACCGTCGGGGTGACCGCGGCCCGGCGGGCGGAGGAGCTGGGCGCGCTGCTGGAACGCCGCGGCGCGCAGGTGCTGCACGCCCCCGCCCTGCGGATCGTGCCGCTGCCCGATGACACCGAACTGCTCGCGGTGACCCGGGATCTGATCGACCACGCACCGGACATCGTCGTGGCCACGACTGCCATCGGCTTCCGCGGCTGGGTCGAGGCGGCGGAGGGCTGGGGACTGGGTGAGGCGCTGCTGGAGCGGCTGGCCGGGGTGGAGCTGCTGGCGCGCGGGCCGAAGGTGCGCGGCGCGATCCGGGCCGCCGGGCTGACCGAGAAGTGGTCACCGGCCTCCGAGTCGATGGCCGAGGTGCTGGACCGGCTGCTGGCGGAGGGCGTCGCCGGGCGGCGGGTGGCCCTCCAGCTGCACGGGGAGCCGCTGCCGGGGTTCGTGGAGGCGCTGCGGGCGGACGGCGCCGAGGTCGTCGGCGTCCCCGTCTACCGCTGGATGCCGCCGGAGGACATCGGGCCGGTCGACCGGCTGCTGGACGCGGTGACCGGGCGCGGGCTGGACGCGGTGACCTTCACCAGCGCGCCCGCCGCCGCCTCGCTGCTGCGCCGGGCCGGGGAGCGCGGTATCCGCGACGAGGTGCTGACGGCGCTGCGGCAGGAGGTGCTGCCGGTGTGCGTGGGGCCGGTGACGGCGGTGCCGCTGGAGGCGGAGGACGTGCCCACGCTCCAGCCGGAGCGCTTCCGGCTCGGGCCGCTGGTGCAGGTGCTGTGCCGTGAACTGCCGGGCCGGGCACGGGTGTTGCCGGTGGCCGGGCGGCGGCTGGAGATCCGTGGGCACGCGGTCGTGCTGGACGGGGTGCTGCGGCCGGTGCCGCCGGCCGGGATGGGGTTGCTGCGTGCGCTGGCCCGGCGTCCGGGCTGGGTGGTCTCCCGTGCGGACCTGCTGCGCGCGCTGCCCGGCGCGGGCCGGGACGAGCACGCGGTGGAGACCGCGATGGCCCGGCTGCGGGTGGCGCTGGGCGCCCCCAAGCTGATCCAGACGGTCGTCAAGCGCGGCTACCGGCTGTCGTTGGACCCGCATGCGGAGACGGACAAGTACGGCGGGGAGTAGGGGAGTGGGGGAGTACGGGCCCGCGGCCAGGGCGCGGCGGGTCCGGAGGCCGGGGCTCCGCCGCCCCGGGCCGCTCGGGCCGCTCGGGCCGCTCCGGCCTACTCCGGTTTGCTGACGCGGATCTTGGACTGGCCGTGCGGGAGCTTCTCCCAGTCGTCCATGAAGCGCGCCGCCAGGCCGTGCTTGCGGGCCAGTTGCAGCAGGGTCTCGGTGCGGTAGTAGAAGTCCTCGCGCAGCACCTGGTGTTCGGCGCCCTCGGTGCGGTCGAAGGTGAAGTCGAAGAAGCCGCCGGGGGCCAGAATCCGGCCGACATGGGCGAGGCACTCGTCGATGACGGCGAGCGGTGAGTGCGAGAAGACGCTGTGCGCGTGGACGACGTCGAAGTGCGCGGACGGCAGGAAGTCCAGCTTCAGGTCCTGGGTGAGGGTCAGGTGCGGCAGCTTGTCCTGGAGTTCGTAGGTGGCCAGGGTCCGCTTCGCGGAGATCAGGATGTCCGGTGAGATGTCGATGCCGTAGTAGTGGCCGGGCTCCAGATAGGCGATGAAGCGCCAGCCGGCGCGCAGGTTGCCGCAGCCGATGTCCAGCATCCGGTGGCCGGGCTGGAGGCCGTGCCCGGTCAGGTAGTCGAACTGCATCTCGCCCAGCGCCAGCCAGCGGTCATGGCTGCGGCTGCCCACCGCGGCCTCGGGGTCGCGGGCGGCGTCGGAGGCCATCACCGCCCGGTAGTACGCGACGTGGCCGGGGTGCCGGAGGCGCAGCCAGGTGTCGCGGGCGGCCCGCCGGACGTACGGGGTGATCCGGTCCGGGTGGCGGAGCGCGTAGCCGACCTTGTGGGGGAGGCCGGCGCGGTTCGTGAGCAGTGACTTGCGCGACATGGAGACCTTCGTCCTGGAGGGGCTGAGGTACGGGGCCGGCCCGGTGGACAGGGGCCTGCCCCCAGCATGCGGCGGACCGGTGCGGGCGGCCCGCGGAGCGCCGTGCCGGGGACTATACATGAGCTGTATACACACGGAGTCTACACAGGGTGTTCAGGTGGCCTGGGTGTGCGGAGCGGCCGCCTCCGGAGGGTTCCGGCCGGACCGCGGGCCGGGCACTCTGGGAGCACACACGTCCGGCCCCTAAGGAGTGACAGGAACATGGCGGCGCCTTGCGGCCTGCGGTTCGACTGCGGGCGGATCTGCCTGGACCTGGCGGCCACCGCCGACGGCGCCGCCGAACGCCTCACCGGCCCGGACCACTTGCGGGCCTGGCTGACCGGCGCGGGCCTGGTGCCGCCCGGCACCCCGCTGGACGGTGTCGACGGCCGCTGGCTCGGCGGCTTCCGCGGGCTGCGGGACCTCCTGCTCCGGGTGGTGCACGACGAGCTGCGCGGGCGGGCCGCCGAGGCCGATCTCGCGCTGCTCAACTCCGCGGCCGCCGCCGGGCAGCCGCCCGCGCCCCGCGTCGTCCGCGCCGCCGACGGCACCCTGGTCCGCGCCCTGCCCGGCCCGCCCGAGTGTGCCGGGCTGCTGGCCGCGGTGGCCCGGGACGCGATCGGGCTGCTCACCGACCCGGTCGCGCGCGGCCAGCTGCGGCAGTGCGAGGGGGAGAGCTGCACCCTGGTCTACCTGGACACCTCGCGGGGCCGGCGCCGCCGTTGGTGCTCCAGCGAAGTGTGCGGCAACCGGGAGCGGGTGGCACGGCACCGGCGGCGGACGACGGTGCGCCGGGAGCAGTTCCGGGGCGCCGCCGAGGACCCCGTCACCACCGCGGAGAAATATTCCGCCGGACGCTGAACGCCCCGCCCGGCCCGTCCGTACTCCTCACCGCAAGTCCGATTCATGGCAGGGTCCCCGTCGATCTTGGGCGATCTGGGCTATCGACCCGGGAGTTGGAGTGCGTAAGGATGCCGTCGTGGCAGACAGGACGACACCTGAAGAGGAGCTCATGCGAGCCCTCTATGACGAACACGCGGGCCCGCTACTCGCCTTCGTCCTGCGGCTGGTGGCGGGCGACCGGCATCGCGCCGAGGACGTGGTGCAGGAGACGCTGGTGCGTGCCTGGCGCAACGCGGACCAGCTCCAGCGGGCGACCGGCTCGATCCGGCCCTGGCTGGTGACCGTCGCACGGCGGATCGTGATCGACGGACACCGCAGCCGCAAGGCCCGGCCCCAAGAGGTCGACGCGACCCCGCTGGAGACCATGCCCGCCGCCGATGTGATCGACCGGGCGCTGCGCCTGATGACGATCTCGGAGGCGCTGAGCGACCTGAGCCAGGCCCACCGAGAGGCCCTCGTCGAGACGTACTTCAAGGAACGTACGGTCAACGAGGCAGCGGAGGTGCTGCGCGTGCCGGCCGGAACCGTGCGGTCCCGGGTGTTCTACGCGCTGCGCTCCCTGAAGCTCTCGCTCGAGGAACGAGGAGTGACGGAGTGATCCCGCCCACGCAGCCGGACCGGCACAGCGACGTCGGCGCCTATGTGCTGGGCGTCCTGGACGCCGCCGACGCGGACCGGTTCGAGGCGCATCTCGTCGGCTGCGACCGGTGCGCTGCCGAACTGGAGGAGCTGATGGCGATGACGCCGGCGCTCGCCGAGTTCAAGCAGTCCGCCCCCACCCCGCAGACGATCACGGCCACCCCCGGCCCCCGGATGCTGGACGGGCTGCTCGGCGAGGTCCGTGCCACCCGCCGTGGCCGTACCCGGCGGCGACTGTTCCTGGTGGCCGCGGCCGTCGTGCTGATCGTCGGCGGGCCGCTCGCCACCTTTGCCCTCAAGGGGGACGGGGGCAAGGCGCCCGCGCCGCCGCTGGCGAACGCCGTCCGGGCCCAGTACGCCGCGGGCGAGAAGGTGACCTCCGTCGACCCCGACACCAAGGTCTCGGCGGGTGTGTCCATGTCCGCCAAGCCCTGGGGCACCCAGATCGTCATGGAACTCGCCAACGTCAAGGGGCCGCTGACCTGCGACCTGGTCGCCGTCGGCAAGGACGGCAAGCGGCAGACCGTCACCACCTGGGCGGTCCCCGAGGGCGGCTACGGCATCCCCGGCAGCCCCGCGAAGTGGAACCGCGAGCCCCTCTACGCGGCGGGCGGCGCGGCCCTCAACCGCGGCGACATCGACCACTTCGAGGTCAGCACGCTGGACGGCAAGCGGCTGGCCACGGTCAAGGCCTGAGTCCCCGGGGCACCCGGACCGGCGCCCCGGACACGGGCACCCCGTGGCACCCCGGTGCGGGAACGCCACCGGATACCCCCTCCGGACTCACCCGGCGTAGCCGTCTGAGTCAACATCCGACCAAACTCGCCCATCTTTGTCCCTTTCACCAGGTGCGCACCGTGCCCGGTTCGCGTACGGTTGACGGCTGCCCTACGCACAGCAGAAGGGGGCCTGGGTGGCCGCGCACAACGCCACGCACGCACCGGATCACGCTTCCGATTCCGTTCGCGACCGCGAGATCGCGGGCGAGCAGACGCATCTGGACCGTGTCTACCGGCGCCTTGAGGAGAAGATCCACGAGGCGGAGTTCCTGATGGACGACGCCGCCAAGCGCGGCCAGGTCGGCACGCCCGGCGCGCTCGCCGAGCGCGACGCCCAGGTCTTCCAGGCCGGCGTCCATCTCCACCGGCTGAACTCCGAGTACGAGGACTTCCTCTTCGGCCGGATCGACCTGCTCCTCGGCAAGGACGGCAAGAAGGGCCCGGACGGCGCCTACACCTCCGTCGAACCCGCCGACGGCACGATCGAGAACAACCGCGCCACGATCGCCGAGACCCTGCACATCGGGCGCCTCGGAGTCCTCGACGCGGACTACTCCCCGCTGGTCATCGACTGGCGGGCACCGGCCGCCGCCCCCTTCTACCGGGCCACCCCGGTCGCCCCCGGCCGCGTCGTCCGCCGCCGCGTGATCCGCTCCAAGGGCCGTAAGGTCCTCGGCGTCGAGGACGACCTGATGCGCCCGGAGGTCACCGCGACGCTCGACGGCGAGGAGCTGCCGGCGATCGGTGACGGCGCGCTGATGGCCGCGCTGGGCCGGGCCCGCAGCCACACCATGCGGGACATCGTCTCCTCCATCCAGGCCGAGCAGGACAAGGTGATCCGGGCGCCCGCCGCCTCCGTCACCGAGGTCGAGGGCGGGCCCGGCACGGGCAAGACCGCGGTCGCCCTGCACCGCGCCGCCTACCTCCTCTACCAGGACCGCCGCCGCTACGCGGGCGGCATCCTGATCGTCTCCCCGACCCCGCTGCTGGTCGCGTACACCGAGGGCGTCCTGCCGTCGCTGGGCGAGGAGGGCCAGGTCGCCATCCGCGCGCTCGGCTCGCTCGTGGACGGCGCCGAGGCATCGAGCGGGGGCGGCCCGGAGGGCCTCGATGAGGGGCGGCGGCCGGGTGACGGGGGGGCCTACGACACTCCTGCGGTGGCCCGCGTCAAGGGCTCGTCGCGGATGCAGAAGCTGCTGCGCAAGGCGGCCCGCGGCGCGCTGGAACTGGCGGCGCCCGGTACCGAGCACACCGGCCGGACCGCCACCACGGCGAACGGGAACGGCGACGGCGACGCCCAGCTGTCCCTGGACGGCCTCTTCGAAGCCGCCGGGGACGGCACCGGCCGGGAGGCCCCCGCCAACGGCGGCCGCCGCAGACGCACCCGGACCGCGCCCGCCGCCCGGCCCGCCCACCTGCGGGTCGTCGCCTTCGGTGGCCGGATCGAGCTGGACGCCGACGAGCTGCGCGCCATCCGGCAGTCCGCGCTCGGCGGCACCGCACCGGTCAACCTGCTGCGCCCCCGGGCCCGCCGGCTGATCCTGGACGCCCTGTGGACCAAGTCGGGCGTCGCCCGCCGCTACACCGACCCCGAACTCGCCGCCGAGGCGCGCCAGGGCTTCGACGAGGACATCACCACCGAGACCGACTTCCAGGAGTTCCTGGACGCCTGGTGGCCGGAGCTGACCCCGCGCGGGGTGCTGGCCGCCATGGCCGACGAGCGCCTGCTCGGCCGCTGGGCGCGCCGCCTCCTCAACCCGCGCGAGGTACGCCAACTGGCCCGCTCGCTCCAGCGGCTGGACCCCGCCGGGCACGGCCCGCTGTCGGTGCACGACGTCGCCCTGCTGGACGAGCTGCAGACGGTCCTCGGCGCCCCGATGCGCCCGGCCCGCCCGCGCGAGGCCGATCCGCTGGACCACCTGACCGGCCTGGAGGAGCTGACCACCTACAGCGACCGCAACGGCGGCGGCCGCGGCCGCCGCGAACGGCTGGAGGAGGAGCGCACCGACTACGCCCATGTCATCGTCGACGAGGCCCAGGACCTGACGCCGATGCAGTGGCGGATGGTCGGCCGCCGCGGCCGGCACGCGACCTGGACCGTCGTCGGCGACCCCGCGCAGTCCTCCTGGTCCGACCCCGACGAGGCCGCCGAGGCCCGCGACGAGGCGCTCGGCACCCGCCCGCGCCGCCGCTTCACGCTCACCGTGAACTACCGCAACCCCGCGGAGATCGCCGAACTGGCCGCCCGGGTACTGGCACTGGCGATGCCCGGCATGCCGTCCCCGAGGGCGGTCCGCTCCACGGGCCTGGAACCCCGCTTCGCGCTCGCGGACGGGGCCGGGGACGGCGGGGCCCGGCCCGCCGGCGACGGCGCCCTGGAGCGGGCCACGGTCGCCGAGGCCGAACGGCTGCTGGGCGAGGTGGACGGCACGGTCGGCGTAGTGGTGGCCATGAACCGCCGTGCGCAGGCCCGCCGTTGGCTGGCCCCGCTCGGCGACCGGGTGGTGGCGCTGGGCTCCCTGGAGGCCAAGGGCCTGGAGTACGACGCGACGCTGGTGGTGTCACCCGCCGAGATCGCCGACGAGTCCCCGGCCGGACTGCGGGTGCTGTACGTGGCGCTGACCCGGGCCACCCAGCAGCTGACCGTGCTGTCCGCCGCCCGGGACGAGCCGGACGCGGCCGGAGTGCCCGACCTGCTGCGGGACTGAGCGCCCGCCGGCACCCGTACGGCGGCCCGCGCCGGGCGGCCGCGCCGCCGTACGGGGGGTCTTGAAATCCGGCCCGCGGGACGGGATTCGCTTCCGGGGAGGGTTTGTTAGCCTGGGTGACGGCACCGGCTCGATCCAAGCCCCCGGGCCCAACCATCGTCGCTACGAGCGACCACTTGCCGCGAGGCGAGCATGGCGGGTCGGTGCCGCTAGAAGTGGAAGAGGTCCACGTCACCCCGGTGACGTGGACCTCTTTTCTGTGCCTGCAGCTTCTCGTATGGTGGAATTCACTTTCCGAAGTCGCCTCGGCGTCCGCGAACAAAAAGTTCGCAATTCCGGCTGGCTACCGCGTACTCCACGGTAGGTGCGACGATCGGACGGCAATCCAGCGACACAGTGAAAGCAGAGGAAGTCGGCCATGGCAACGGCGCCCAGCGTCTCCTACTCGATGACGGTCCGGCTGGAGGTGCCCGCGAGCGGAACCGCGGTCTCCCAGCTCACCACGGCCGTCGAGTCCCACGGAGGCTCGGTGACCGGCCTCGACGTCACTGCGTCCGGACACGAGAAGCTCCGCATCGACGTCACCATCGCGGCGACCTCCACGGCCCACGCCGACGAGATCGTCCAGCAGCTGCGCACCATCGAGGGCGTCTCGCTGGGCAAGGTCTCCGACCGTACGTTCCTGATGCACCTCGGCGGCAAGATCGAGATGTCGTCGAAACACCCCATCCGCAACCGTGACGACCTCTCGATGATCTACACGCCCGGCGTCGCCCGCGTCTGCCAGGCCATCGCCGACAACCCCGAGGACGCCCGCCGCCTGACCATCAAGCGCAACAGCGTCGCGGTGGTCACCGACGGCTCCGCCGTCCTCGGCCTCGGCAACATCGGCCCCAAGGCCGCCCTGCCCGTCATGGAGGGCAAGGCGGCCCTCTTCAAGCGCTTCGCCGGCATCGACGCCTGGCCGCTGTGCCTGGACACCCAGGACACCGACGCCATCGTGGAGATCGTCAAGGCCATCGCCCCCGGCTTCGCCGGCATCAACCTGGAGGACATCTCCGCCCCCCGCTGCTTCGAGATCGAGGCGCGGCTGCGCGAGGCCCTGGACATCCCGGTCTTCCACGACGACCAGCACGGCACCGCCATCGTGGTGCTCGCCGCGCTCACCAACGCGCTGCGTGTCGTCGGCAAGAAGACCGAGGAGGTCCGGGTCGTGATGTCCGGCGCCGGCGCGGCCGGTACCGCCATCCTCAAGCTGCTGATCGCGGCCGGTGTCCGGCACGCCGTCGTCGCCGACATCCACGGTGTGGTGCACGCCGGCCGCACCGACCTGGTCGACGCCGACCCGGACTCGCCGCTGCGCTGGATCGCCGACAACACCAACCCCGAGGGCGTCACCGGCACCCTCAAGGAGGCCGTGGTCGGCGCGGACGTCTTCATCGGCGTCTCCGCGCCCAACGTCCTGGACGGCGACGATGTCGCGCGGATGGCCGACGGCGCGATCGTGTTCGCCCTCGCCAACCCCGACCCGGAGGTCGACCCGGCCGTCGCCCGGCAGACCGCCGCCGTCGTGGCCACCGGCCGCTCCGACTTCCCCAACCAGATCAACAACGTCCTGGTGTTCCCCGGCGTCTTCCGCGGGCTCCTGGACGCCCACTCCCGTACGGTGAACACCGAGATGATGCTGGCCGCGGCCGGCGCCCTCGCGGACGTCGTCCTGGAGGACGAGGTCAACCCGAACTACATCATCCCCAGCGTCTTCAACGAGAAGGTCGCGGGCGCGGTGGCGGGTGCGGTCCGGGAGGCCGCGAAGAGCGGTGACCAGGCTGTGACGGCCACCACGGGGGTCTGAGCACGGCGCGTCGCTGGACACGCCGTCGTTGAGGCCCCCATAGGGTAGGCGGGCAGTAAGCGACCGCCGCCCTGTGGGGCCGGCCCGGAGCGGCAATGACACGGAGCGTCACCACGGGCAAGTCAGTGGCGCTTTTCGTGTGACCCTCCTGGGTGCCGGATTGGCTTTACCGCCGCAGGTGGGGGCAGGATGCGTAATCGGGCGCGAGGGTCTGGCACCAGACCCGGGTCCGGGGACTGTCCGAGGACCCTGGCAGCATCGGCTTCGATCTCACGCCTCATTGGCAAGAAGAACACGGGAGTACAAACATGAACCGCAGTGAGCTGGTGGCCGCTCTGGCCGATCGCGCCGAGGTGACCCGTAAGGACGCCGACGCCGTTCTGGCCGCCCTCGCCGAGGTGACCGGCGAGGTCGTCGCCAAGGGCGACGAGAAGGTCACCATCCCCGGCTTCCTCACCTTCGAGCGCACCCACCGTGCCGCTCGCACCGCGCGCAACCCGCAGACCGGCGACCCGATCCAGATCCCGGCCGGCTACAGCGTGAAGGTCTCCGCGGGCTCCAAGCTCAAGGAAGCCGCCAAGGGTAAGTAAGACCCTCAGCACAGCAGACAGGGCGGCCATCCCTCCCAGGGGTGGCCGCCTTTCGCGTGCTTTCTCGCGTGCTCTTCCCGGGCCCCCGGGCCCGCGTCCGCCAGGCGGCCCGTAGCGCCCGGGGCGGCCGGCGGGGGTGGATCGGGAAGCCGGTCCGGTCCGCGGCCGCCTGAGGGGCCGTCACGGCCGTACGACGGGGCGGGCACGAGGCCCGGCCCGCTCCCGCATGCGGGAGACGGCAGCGGCGGGCGGCATTCCGGTCACCGGGGGCCGTCGTCCCGCCCGTCGCACAGGGCGTGGTCGGTCAGGTCGGTGACGCCCCGTATCTGGCGCTTGGCGGTGTCCTGGTCCCCGGGGCGGCTGTGCGCGGAGACGGTGAGGGTGGTCCGCCCGTCCGGGGTCACGGCGGGCCAGAACAGATAGCCGAACCCGGCGCCGCCGTGTCCCCAGTACCCGCCGCCGCAGGACAGCGGCGTCCAGACGAGACCGAGCCCGGCGCGGGTACCCGGGGGATCGCCGTGCTCGTCGGGGACGTCGACCGTCCGCTGCATCTGAGCGAGCTGGGCGGGGGCCAGCAGCTTCCCCCGCAGCAGCGCGCCGAAGAACCGTCCGGTGTCCGCCGCCGTACTGATCATCGAACCGTCGGCGTCCCCGTCGAAGGGGAGGTACGCGACCGTGGTGTCGGTCATCGGCCCGTCCGGCGCGAACTGCTGGTAGTTGCGGGCGTGCGGGCGCGGCAGGAACGGCTGGTTACCGGGCGTGCGGGTGTGGGTCAGGCGCAGCGGACGCAGAATGCGGCTGTGGACCTCCTGCTCCCAGGAGTGGCCCGTGACCGCCCTGATCACCATGCCGGCGAGGACGTAATTGGTGTTGGAGTACTCCCAGCGCGCACCGGGGCGGGAGGTCGGCGGGTGGCGCAGGGCCAGGGCGACGCGCTGCCCGGAGGTGTGGACGGTCCAGCGGTGGTGGCGGTATCCGGCGGCGCCCGCTTCCGGGACGACGTCCTTGATGTAGTCGGGTAGTCCGCTGGTGTGCCGGAGCAGTTGGCCGAGGGTGATCCGGCGGCCGTCGTTCCCGTGGCCCCGGACCACGCCGGGCAGCCAGGTGTCCACGGTGTCGGTCAGCGACAGCCGTCCCTCCCCGGCGAGCTGGAGCAGGACGGTCGCGACGAAGGTCTTGGTGGTGCTGCCGATCCGCAGGTACCCGTCGGCGGGCACCGGCCGTCCGGTGCCGAGAGCGCCGACTCCGCTGCGGACGGTGCGTAACCCGCGGGGTGTGTCCCGTCTGGCCGATACACCGGTGACGCCGGCGTCCCGCAACGCGTCGGCGTCCCGCTGCATACGGGAGGCGGGGACGGCGGCTGCCGCCGCGGTGCCCGCGGGGAGGAGCGTGGTGAGGAGGGCGACGGACAGGGCGGCCGCCGTCCGGCGGGCCCTTCGCAGGGGTGTGATCGACATGCCGCAACGGTAGGAGCGGGCAGCCGCAGACACCATGCGGTCCGCCTCAGTTGTGTGGTGGGGTTCTCCACCGCACGGTGCCCGTAAGCCCGTTGTCGGCACGCGGCCCCGGCAGCCGCGGGGGCCGCCGGGGCCGGAGCCGTAAAGCCGGTCCGTCCGTGCTCAGTTGGGCAGTGCGCCGTTCGGCAGTTCGACGTCGGCGCCGAGCTCCACGAGTTTCTCCATGAAGTTCTCGTAGCCGCGGTTGATCAGGTCGATGCCGTGCACCCGGGAGGTGCCCTGGGCCGCCAGCGCCGCGATCAGGTACGAGAAGCCGCCGCGCAGGTCGGGGATGACCAGGTCGGAGCCCTGCAGCTTGGTCGGTCCGGAGACGACCGCGGAGTGCAGGAAGTTGCGCTGCCCGAAGCGGCAGGCGCTGCCGCCCAGGCACTCCCGGTAGAGCTGGATGTGCGCGCCCATCTGGTTGAGCGCGGAGGTGAAGCCGAGCCGGGACTCGTAGACCGTCTCGTGCACGATCGACAGGCCCGACGCCTGGGTCAGCGCGACGACCAGCGGCTGCTGCCAGTCGGTCTGGAAGCCGGGGTGGACGTCGGTCTCCAGGGCGATGGCGTTGAGCAGCCCGCCCGGGTGCCAGAAGCGGATGCCCTCGTCCTCGATCTGGAAGGCGCCGCCGACCTTGCGGAAGGTGTTGAGGAAGGTCATCATCGACCGCTGCTGCGCGCCGCGGACGTAGATGTTGCCCTCGGTGGCCAGCGCCGCGGACGCCCAGGAGGCCGCCTCCAGGCGGTCCGGGAGGGCGCGGTGGGTGTAGCCGTCGAGCTTGTCGACACCGGTGATCCGGATGGTCCGGTCGGTGTCCATGGAGATGATCGCGCCCATCTTCTGCAGCACGCAGATGAGGTCCTCGATCTCCGGCTCCACGGCGGCGTTCGACAGCTCGGTGACGCCCTCGGCCAGCACGGCGGTCAGCAGCACCTGCTCGGTCGAGCCGACCGACGGGTAGGGCAGCCGGATCTTGGTGCCGCGCAGTCGCTGCGGGGCCTCCAGATACTGCCCGTCGGCGCGCTTCTCGATCGTCGCGCCGAACTGGCGCAGCACGTCGAAGTGGAAGTCCACGGGCCGGCCGCCGATGTCGCAGCCGCCCAGGCCCGGGATGAAGGCGTGGCCGAGGCGGTGCAGCAGCGGGCCGCAGAACAGGATCGGGATGCGGGAGGAGCCCGCGTGCGCGTCGATGTCCGCGACGTTGGCGCTCTCCACGCGCGACGGGTCGAGGATCAGCTCACCCGGCTCGTCACCGGGGCGCACCGTGACACCGTGCAGCTGCAGCAGCCCGCGCACCACGCGTACGTCGCGGATGTCGGGCACGTTGCGCAGTCGGCTGGGGCCGCTCCCGAGGAGGGCGGCGACCATGGCCTTGGGCACAAGGTTCTTCGCGCCGCGAACCCGGATCTCGCCCTCGAGCGGGGTGCCGCCGTGGACAAGCAGTACGTCGTCAGTAGAGACGGTCATGGATCTCGCGTTCCTGGAGACGGGCAGGGGCCAAGCTGAAATGGTAAGGGCGGCGGCGGGTGTGTCCGTAGGCCCGTGCAGGCTTTGAACGTGTAATGGCTTTGTCACAACACGCTCCGCTACGATCCGCCTTTGATTCGTAATCGCCCTTTGGGGTAATTGCCGGAGATTGTCCGCAATGGGCGGTCCGGCGCCGAGGTCGTGCGCCGGTGCTGCCGCCGTACGCCCTGCCCTGCTCTCGCACGGGTCCCGGCGTCGACTCCCCGCTCCGGGCAGAAGTGCGGGATCATGTGGCCATGACCGAGGTGTCCTCGCTCACAGGGCGGCTGCTCGTCGCGACACCCGCGCTCGCCGATCCGAACTTCGACCGCGCGGTGGTGCTGCTCCTCGACCATGACGAGGAGGGCTCCCTCGGCGTGGTCCTGAACCGTCCCACCCCGGTGGGCGTCGCGGACATCCTCGCGCCCTGGGCCGCTCTGACCGGCGAGCCGGGGGTGGTCTTCCAGGGCGGGCCGGTGTCGCTGGACTCGGCGCTCGGGGTGGCCGTGGTGCCGGGCGGGATGTCCGGCGAGGGCGGCATCCCGTCGGTGGACAGCGGCGCCCTCTCCCACGGCGACGGCGCGACGCCGGCCGGGGCACCGGCCGCGGACCGGGCGGGCGTGCAGTCGGGTGACGAACCGCTGGGCTGGCGCAGGGTGCACGGGGCGATCGGACTGGTCGACCTGGAGGCCCCGCCGGAACTGCTCGCGGCGGTGCTCGGCAGCCTGCGGATCTTCGCCGGCTACGCGGGCTGGGGGCCGGGCCAGCTGGAGGACGAGCTGGTCGAGGGCGCCTGGTACGTGGTCGAGTCGGAGCCCGGCGACGTCTCCTCGCCCGACCCGGAGCAGCTGTGGCGCGCGGTGCTGCGGCGGCAGCGCAACGAACTGGCGATGGTGGCCACGTATCCGGACGATCCGTCGCTGAACTGACGGTTGCCGGGGCGCGCGGCCGCGGGGCGACCGGAGGTGCCGTGCGGTCTGGCTGAGGCCGCCGGGAAGACTGGCTGGAACTGATTCCTTCGGCTCTGGGTGGCAGGTACACCCTCGGCCAAATTTTGTTGACGACTTGATTATTGTGACGGCTTCGTCATGGGGAATTGTCAGACCCCGTCGCTAAGGTGCGGGATGACAGGGGACGGTGCGCGGCCGCGTCGGCGGGGCCGTGCTGGACACACGGGGAGAGGCCATGCACAGGCCGAGCGTGCCCGAGGATCTGGACCACCCGGAGCGCCTGTGGGCGCGCGCCGCGACGCTGGCGGTAGTGGCGGCCGCCGTGGACGACGCCGACGAATTCTCCTGGAGCGACCAGGGCTTGCAGTGCTGGAACGTCGGCGGCAGCTACTGGTGGCGGCTGAAGATGTTCGAGGACGGCCGGGCCCTGCTGTGCGGGCAGGACTCCGACGGCAGTCACACGCACAGCGGAGGCCGCCGCATCGACTTCCTCGCCGACGGTCCCGAGTGGCTGCCCTGGGCGGACCTCCGGGAGGACGCCGACGGCAATCTCTTCGGCTTCGTCTACTGGTGGCAGGACGGTGCCTGGGGCCGCGCCCCGTACCCCGAGAAGATGCCGGACGACGGCCTGGAGACGGCCATGAGCTGGGTGGCGCCCGGTGACGACGCCATCAGGAAGATCGCCGAGGACCTCGTGGCGCTCACGGAGACCGAGGTCGACGCCGTGGGCGCGGTGCGCGCCTTCCTCGCCGCCGCCGAGTCCCGCACGGTCCGCGCGCAGGACGTCGCCACTCTGCTCGACACGGTCTGCGGCCCGGACGCCTGGTACGAGGTCCGGCCGGACGCCGCCCTGGCCTTCGCCACGGAGCTGGGGCTGACGGCCGGGGAGCGGGACGGGATGGCGGTGGCCTCGTAGCGGTCGCGGGGGCGCGGGGCGGACCCGGAGCCGTGCGTGCTGCCCGGGGCGGCCGCCGGGTGGCGGCGGTGGCTCCGGTGCTTCACCCGGCGGTGGGCCGAGGCTCCCGGGTTGTCGCGCGCGTGAGTACCCTTGGCTGTTATGAGCACTGTTGAGCCCGAGCGCGGGGCAGGTACGGGGACCCTCGTAGAGCCGACACCGCAGGTGTCGCACGGCGACGGCGACCACGAGCGCTTCGCCCACTATGTCCAGAAAGACAAGATCATGGCGAGCGCGCTCGACGGCACCCCCGTCGTGGCGCTGTGCGGCAAGGTCTGGGTACCGGGGCGCGACCCGAAGAAGTACCCGGTCTGCCCCATGTGCAAGGAGATCTTCGAGTCCATGGGCGCCGGTGGCGACAAGGACAAGGGCGGCAAGGACAGCGGCAAGAAGTAGCCGCCGGCAGCCGCCACGGGCCGTCCCCCGCCGGGACGGCCTGCCGGTCCGCCGGTGCACGGGCACGGCGGCCGGTCGCGCCGCAGTTGCTCAGCGGCGCCCGCCCACGCTCAGCCCCTGAACGCCCCCCGAAGCCGGAGAGCCGCAGGACACCGGCGTCGTCCCGCGGTGACGGCGCCCCGCCTCGGGTACGGGCCCGGGTCCCTCGCGGCCCGGGCCCGTCCGCGTACCCGGCGCACAACGTCCCGCCTCTCCGCCGGAATTGCGCCGTACGCGGCGCCCCGCCCCCGCCCGCTCCGTGGGCCGGTCCGCTCCGCCCGCACCACCAGGGCGCCCCGTCCCGCCCCGCGCCCCGCCGTCCTCCGCCCGCCGTTCCGGCCCGTACGGCGCGGGACCGTGGCAGCATCGCCCGTGACGGCCGGCCCCGCGCCGGTCCGCTCCGCTGTGTACGCGTACCGGCCGGAACGCCCCTGGGCCGGCCGGGCCTTCGGCTCGGTGAAGGACGGACGGCATGCCCGACACGGACCCCACCCCCACGGCACCGGGCGGCGGCCTGATCCCGGCGCCGCTGAGCATCGACGGGCCGGGGCGCGGCACCGTACGCCTGGGCCAGGACACCGCGTTGGCGGCCGGGCCCGGCGCCGAGGGCACCGCGCGCTGGCTGCGGGCCACCCTCGGCGAGGCCTTCGGCCTGCCGCTGCCGCCCGGCCCCGGCCCGGCGGCGCACACCCTCGCCCTCGGCCTGGACCCGGCCCTGCCCCCGGAGGGCTACCGGCTGGCGGCCGACGCCCGCCGGGGCGTACGGATCGCCGGCGGCGGTCCGGCCGGCGTCTTCTGGGGAGCGCAGACGCTGCGGCAGCTCCTCGGCCCGCAGGCCTTCCGCCGGGCGCCGCTCGCACCGGGGCATGAGCCGGTCCTGCCGCCGCTGACCGTCGAGGACGCGCCCCGCTTCGGCTGGCGCGGCATGCTGCTCGACGTCGCCCGGCACTTCCTGCCCAAGGACGGGGTGCTGCGCTGCCTCGACCTGCTCGCCGCCCACAAGCTCAACGTCCTGCACCTCCACCTCACCGACGACCAGGGCTGGCGGATCGAGATCAGGCGCTACCCGAAGCTGACCGGGACCGGCGCCTGGCGGGAGCGCACCAAACTCGGGCACCGGGCCTCACCGTTGTGGGACGAACGCCCGCACGGCGGCTACTACACCCAGGACGACATCCGCGAGATCGTCGCCTACGCCGCCCAGCGGCACATCACCGTCGTCCCCGAGATCGACATCCCCGGACACTCGCAGGCCGCCATCGCCGCGTACCCCGCACTCGGCAACACCGACGTCGTCGACACCACCTCCCTGAAGGTCTGGGACACCTGGGGCGTCAGCCCCAACGTACTGGCGCCCACCGACAACACCCTGCGGTTCTACGAGCACGTCCTCGACGAGGTCCTCGCGCTCTTCCCCTCGCCGTTCGTGCACATCGGCGGCGACGAGTGCCCCAAGGACCAGTGGCGCGCCTCCGCCACCGCGCAGGCGCGGATCGCCGAGCTGTCCCTGGCCGGCGAGGACGGGCTGCAGAGCTGGTTCATCCGGCACTTCGACCGCTGGCTCACCGCCCGCGGCCGCCGCCTGATCGGCTGGGACGAGATCCTGGAGGGCGGCCTGGCCGAGGGCGCCGCCGTCGCCTCCTGGCGCGGCCGCGCGGGCGGTGTCGCAGCCGCGAAATCCGGCCATGACGTCGTCATGTGTCCCGAACAGCAGGTGTACCTCGACCACCGTCAACACCCCTCCCCGGACGAGCCGGTGCCGATCGGCTTCGTACGGACCCTGGAGGACGTCTACCGCTTCGAGCCGGTACCGACGGAGCTCACGCCCGAGCAGGCCGCGCACGTCCTGGGCACCCAGGCGAACGTCTGGACCGAGGTCATGGACAGTCAGCAGCGCCTCGACTACCAGGTCTTTCCGCGGCTGGCCGCCTTCGCCGAGGTCGCCTGGTCCCGGCTGCCCGCCCCCGCCGAGCGCGACTACCAGGACTTCACCCGGCGGATGGCCGTCCACTACACCCGGCTCGACGCCCTCGGCGTCGGCTACCGCCCGCCCGGCGGCCCCCTCCCGTGGCAGAAACGCCCCGGGGTGCTCGGACGCCCGATCGACGGGGCGCCCCCAAACGTGTGAGCCCGGGGGCAAGGACGGCGCCCGCCCGGCCGGACCCTGGGACCGTGGTGCGGTACGGCGGTTCCCCCTCCGCACCGCAGTGCCGGACGAAACGGACGGCGGTCCGTCCGGGGCGGAGCGCCGCTTCGCGGACCCTCGCGCCGAGGGTCCGGGAAGATGTGCCAGAGTTGCCACGTCCGGGCCGTGAGCACGTACCGTACGGCGGAGCGGAACTGCCGGGACACCGGGGAAGGGGCAGCTGGCTTGACCACGCACGCACCGCACGCGTCGCACACGGTGACGTTGCCGGCCTCGCTCGACGAGGCGGTGGCGGCGCTCACCGCCATGCCCGCCGCCGTGCCCGTCGCGGGTGGCACCGATCTCATGGCGGCGGTCAACGCCGGACACCTCAGACCCGCAGCCCTGGTGGGTCTCAACCGGATCAGCGAGATCCGCGGCTGGCAGTACCTGGACGGCCATGCGCTGCTCGGCGCCGGCCTCACCCTCGCCCGTATGGGACGCCCCGACTTCGCCGCCCTGATCCCGGGTCTCGCCGCCGCCGCCCGCGCGGCCGGCCCGCCGCAGGTCCGCAACGCCGGCACCCTCGGCGGCAACATCGTGACCTCCGCGCCCACGGGCGACACCCTCCCGGTGCTCGCCGCCCTCGAAGCCACGGTGATCATCGCCGGCCCCGGGGGCGGCCGCCGCGAGATCCCGGTCAGCCACCTGCTGGCCGGCCGGGAGATGCTGAGCCCCGGCGAACTCGTCGGCTTCGTACGGGTGCCGCTGCTGCACGCCCCGCAGACCTTCCTCAAGGCGACCGGCCGCACCGGCCCCGGCCGCGCCACCGCCTCGGTCGCGCTCGTCCTGGACCCGGCCAGGCGCGGCGTGCGCTGCGCGGTGGGCGCGGTCGCCGCCATGCCGCTGCGCCCCCTGGAGGCCGAGCAGTGGGTGGCCTCGCTCATCGACTGGGACGGCGAACGCGGCCTGGTTCCCGAGGCGCTGACGGCCTTCGGCGACTATGTCGCCGCCGCCTGCATCCCGGACCCGGCCCCGCCCGAGGACGGTTCGGAACCGGCCACCCTGCCGCCGGCCGCCCTGCATCTGCGCCGTACGGTGGCAGCCCTGGCCCGCCGCGCACTGGGGAGGGCGCTCTCATGAGCGAGCGCAGCGTGCGGGTCCTCCCGGCCGCGGGCCGGGGGATCGTCAGCGAAAGGTGCGCGCCTCGCGACTGCGAGGCCGAGCGAAGCGAGGGCTCGGCATGAGCGACGCAGACAACCGCCACCCGTACCAGCCGCACCCCGAGCAGGGCTGGCAGCCGCTGCCGCAGGGCGGCGAGTACGAGTCGGAGGCGACCGCCTTCGTCCAGCTCCCGGAGGGCTTCACCACCGGGGCCTACGGCGGTGGGTCGCCCCGGTACAACACCCCGGGCCCCGAGCCGCTCGCCGCGCCCGGCCACGGCTACACCCCGCCGTCCTCGTTCAGTTCGCACCCCGCCACCCCGATGGACGACCCGGGCGCCGACCCGGCGTCCACCGCCCAGTGGACGATGCCGTTCGCGGACTCCCCGGGCGGTTACGCGGACCCGGCCGCGGCCTACCCGGCCCGGACGGAGCACACGCCGCACCACGACCCGTCCGCCGGCTACCAGGGCGGCGCGCCCGAGGCCGGCCGGCACTGGGGCGGCGCCGCCGTGGACTGGCCCGTGGCGGGCAGCCCGGAGGCGGGCGCCGCCGGGTCCTGGTCGGTCCCCGCCGCGGCGGACGACGGCCTGGAGGAATCCGGCGAGTACCTGGTCGGCGAGGACGGTCTGACGGGCCATACGGGACTTACGGGCGGCCACCCGGGCCTCCCCGGCCATTCCGGCCATCCGGGGTATCAGGGCCTTACGGATCATCAGGGTCTTACGGGGCACGACGTCACCGCCGAGTACCACGGCGGCTACCAGGACGCCGGTGCGTACGGCGACGCCGGGAACCCGGCGGACGCCGGCGGGGCCGCCCACACCGGGCACTGGAACTTCACCGCCGGACCGAGCGCCGCCGCCGCGCCCGCGACGCACCCAGGAGAGCCGCAGGAGGCCGCACACGGCGGCGCGGCCCATGACCCCTTCGGCGGCCCCGCGGGCGCCCCGTACGCGCACGAGAGCGGTCTGCCGGGCCACCACGCCGGGCCGGGCGGCGAACTGCCCGCAGACGGCGGCCCGTCGGCCGGTGACCCCTACGCCACGGGCGGCCGGGACACCGGCGCCGGCGACGCGACCGGCCACTGGTCGCTGCCCGCCGACGCGCTCGCCCAGTGGCCGCCGGCCACGGAGACGGCGCAGCCGCCGCACGACGAGGTGCCGCACCGGCCGGAGGCGGCGGACCGTCCCGGCGCGGCGGCGGACGCGACCGGCGGGCACGGCTGGACCGTCCCGGCGGCCGAGGGCGAACAGCAGGAGCACTCCGGCGTGTTCACGCACGCCGACGCGGCCGGACACCCGGCGCCCGTCTCGCCCGCCGCCCCGGAGGCCGACGGAACGGCGGACGCTCCCACGGACCCCGCGGAGCCCACGGCCCCCGCGGAGCCCGTACGCACCGAGCCCGGCACGCACCCCGCAGCCGGCGAGCCCGCGGACACCACCGCCCCGGCCGGACCCGCGGACGCCACGGCCGGGCCCGAGTCCCCCGAACCGCACGACCCCGCCAACGACACCACCGGCTCCGCCGGTTCCCCCGACGGCACGCACCCCGCCACTGCGGACCCCACGGGAGCCGACGCGGCCGAAGCGGCCGCCGAGGACCCCACCGGCCTCGTCGACGGGCTCGCCGCCGCCGCGCGCACCTCCGACCTGGCGGCCGACGCCGGCGCCGACGACCACGACGAACACCCCGCCGCCTCCTACGTGCTGCGCGTCAACGGCATCGACCGGCCGGTCACCGACGCCTGGATCGGCGAGTCGCTGCTCTACGTGCTGCGCGAACGGCTCGGCCTGGCCGGCGCCAAGGACGGCTGCTCGCAGGGCGAGTGCGGGGCCTGTTCCGTCCAGGTGGACGGCCGGCTGGTGGCGTCCTGCCTGGTGCCCGCGGCCACCACGGCGGGCAGCGAGGTCCGCACCGTCGAGGGGCTCGCCGAGAACGGCGTGCCCTCCGACGTGCAGCGCGCGCTCGCGGCCTCCGGTGCGGTGCAGTGCGGCTTCTGCGTACCGGGGATGGCGATGACCGTCCACGACCTCCTGGAGGGCAACCACGCCCCCAGTGAGCTGGAGACCCGCAAGGCGCTGTGCGGCAACCTCTGCCGCTGCTCCGGCTACCGGGCCGTGCTCGACGCCGTCGACGAGGTCGTCAAGGGCCGTGCGGACACCGCTGAGGCGTCCGGCGCGCCCGCGGACGCGCCGGACGGTGCGGCGCCCGCGGACACCGCCCGCATTCCCCACCAGGCGGGCCCCGCCGACGAGACGGGCCACGCCCCGCACGACCAGGACCGGCACACGGGAGGCTCCGCATGAGCAAGCGCAGCACGGGGGTCACCCCGGCCGGAGGCCGGCGGGGCACCGGGGAGCGGTGCGCGCTGAGCGAAGGCGGGGCAGGGCGAAGCGAGGTTTCGGCATGAGTGGTACGTCCGACGGCGCAGGCACCGCCACCGCCACCGCGACCCCCGCGGCGGGCGTCCCGGTCCCGGACGAGCCGCCGCCGCACGGCCTGGGCGTCTCGCTGCCGCCCGCCGACGCGTCGGCGAAGACCGAGGGCACCTTCCCGTACGCCGCCGACCTGTGGGCCGAGGGGCTGTTGTGGGCCGCGGTGCTGCGCTCGCCGCACCCCCGCGCGCGCATCCTGTCCATCGACACCAAGCAGGCGGCGGAGATGCCGGGCGTGCGCGTCGTCGTCACCCACGAGGACGTGCCCGGTGACGCGGGGCACGGCCGGGGCACCGCCGACCGCCCGGTCTTCGCCAAGGACGAGGTCCGCCACCACGGCGAGCCGATCGCCGCGGTGGCCGCCGAGCACCCCGACGCGGCACGGCTGGCCGCCGCCGCCATCGCCGTCGAGTACGAGATCCTCGACGCGGTCACCGACCCCCAACTGGCCTTCGAGGCCGAGCCGTTGCACCCGGACGGCAACCTCATCCGGCACATCCCGCTCCGCTTCGGCGACGCCGAGGCCCTCGGCGAGGTGATGGTCGAGGGGCTCTACCGGATCGGCCGGCAGGACCCGGCGCCCATCGGGGCCGAGGCCGGGCTCGCGGTGCCGCGCCCCGACGGCGGGGTGGAGATCTACACCGCCTCCACGGACCCGCACACCGACCGCGACCTGGCCGCCGCCTCCTTCGGCCTCGCGCCGGAGCAGGTCAAGGTCGTGGTGACCGGCGTGCCCGGTGCCACC
Source organism: Streptomyces sp. NPDC048612 (assembly GCF_043199295.1). NCBI lineage: Bacteria > Bacillati > Actinomycetota > Actinomycetes > Kitasatosporales > Streptomycetaceae > Streptomyces > Streptomyces sp. NPDC048612. The sequence goes on along the minus strand of NZ_JBICVV010000028.1, from coordinate 4,658 downwards.
GCCGACCGCGAGGACCCCGGCATCCAGCTCTCGCTGGGCCTGCTGGCGCTGCGTACGGGCTGCCCCGTCAAGCTCGCCGCCACCCGCGAGGAGTCCTTCCTCTCGCACGCCCACCGCCACCCCACGCTGCTGCGCTACCGCCACCACGCGGACGCCGACGGCAAGCTGGTGAAGGTCGAGGCGCAGATCCTCATGGACGCCGGCGCCTACGCCGACACCTCGGCCGACGCGCTCGCCGCCGCCGTCTCGTTCTCCTGCGGCCCGTACGTCGTCCCGCACGCGGTCGTCGACGGCTGGGCGGTGCGCACCAACAACCCGCCGTCCGGCCACGTACGCGGCGAGGGCGCGATGCAGGTCTGCGCCGCCTACGAGGGCCAAATGGACAAGCTGGCCGCCCGGCTGGGCCTGGAGCCCGACGAGCTGCGGCTGCGCAACGTCATGGCCACCGGCGACCTGCTGCCCACCGGGCAGACCGTGACCTGCCCCGCCCCGGTCGCCGAACTCCTGGACGCCGTCAAGGAGGCGCCGCTGCCCGAGCTGCCCAAGGACGCGCCCGAAGCGGAGTGGCTGCTGCCGGGCGGACCCGAGGGCGCGGGGGAGCCGGGCGCGGTGCGCCGCGGTGTCGGCTACGGGCTGGGCATGGTGCACATGCTCGGCGCGGAGGGCACCGACGAGGTCTCCACCGCGACCGTCAAGGTCAGCGGCTCGGTCGCCACCGTCATCTGCGCCGCCGTCGAGACCGGTTCGGGGTTCTCCACCCTGGCGCGGCAGATCGTGCAGGAGACGCTCGGTGTCGAGGAGGTGCACGTCGCGGGCGTCGACACCGACCAGCCGCCGGCCGGAGCGGCCTGCCACGGGCGGCACACCTGGGTCTCCGGCGGTGCCGTCGAGCGGGCCGCCAAGATGGTCCGCACCCAGCTTCTCCAGCCGCTGGCCCACAAGTTCGGGATGTCCACCGAGCTGCTCCAGATCAACGACGGCAAGATCACCTCGTACGACGGGGTGCTCAGCACCACCGTCGCCGAGGCGCTGGACGGCAAGGAGCTGTGGGCCACCGCCCAGTGCCGGCCGCACCCGACCGAGCCGCTGGACGAGTACGGCCAGGGCGACGCGTTCGTCGGCCTCGCCTTCTGCGCGATCCGCTGCGTGGCCGACGTCGACATCGAACTCGGCACCGTCCGGGTGGTGGAGATGACCGTCGCCCAGGACGTGGGCCGGGTGCTCAACCCCCGCCAGCTGCGGGCCCGTATCGAGGCCGGGGTCACCCAGGGCATGGGCGCCGCCCTGATGGAGAACCTCCGCACCACCCGCGGCCAGGTCCGCCACCCCGACCTGACCGGCTACGCGCTGCCGACCGCCCTGGACGCCCCGGAGATCCGGATCGTCAAGCTGGTCGAGGAGCGCGACGTGATCGCCCCCTTCGGCGCCAAGCCCGCCAGCGCGGTCCCGGTGGTCACCGCCCCCGCCGCCGTGGCCTCCGCCGTCCGCGCCGCCACCGGCCGCCCCATCGGCCGCCTCCCGATCCGCCCCCAGGCGGCGGTGGCACAGGTGGTGCAGCAGTAAGGGCACCCAGGGGGCACCGGAAGAAGCGGGCCCCATAGACACCGAGCACACCCGGAGGCGGTCCCCACAGAGTTGGGGCCGCCTCCGGAGCACGTCCGCCGTCCTCGCATGACGACGCGGGAACCTGCGGTACCTGGAGGCCGTGGCGGGATTCGAACCCGCGTCACTCGCTTTGCAGGCGAGCCCCTGAACCACTCGGGCACACGGCCGGGTGTGTGGTGCTGTTCCGACTGTAGGCCGCGGGGCGGGGCGTGCGGCAAGGGTGCGGGGCGGGTTGCCATGAGGACGCAACGCGGGGAAACACGGGGCAATACGGGGTTCATGGCGGACCGGTCGCGGTCGTCAGGGAACCTGCGGCGCTTCCGGTGGCCGGGTGTCGCGGGGGCGTCCCGGCCGGTGCCTCAGGCCGTGTGCAGGAAGCCCTCCACCAGCGGGGCGAAGGTGTCCGGTTCGTCGACCCACGGGTAGTGGCCCACGCCGGGGAGCGGGTGTACGCGGGCGTCCGGGAAGGACTCGGCCACCAGCTCGCCCGCCCGCATGCCGGTCACGGCGTCCCGGTCCCCGGTCACCACCAGTACGGGGCAGGCCAGCTCCCGCAGCCCCGCCAGCAGGGTCAGGCGCAGCTGCTCGTCCACGCCCTGCCAGAACCCGGCCCGTGGCACCGGTCCCAACTGGGCGCCCTCCGTGGCCGCATGGGCCTGCTGCGGCTCGTCCCAGTGTCCGTAGGCCAGCGGTGCGGCGGCGAACAGCAGGTCCCGCACCTCGCTCAGGTCGGCCGCCTCGGTCAGCCGGCGCAGCGCCTCCGAGGCCTGGGGCCACCACTCCTCGTGACGGCGCGCGTCGAAGATCTCCTTGGCGTCGTCGGGGAGTTCGCCCTGCAGACGGGAGCCGGGGCAGACCAGCACCAGCCGGGTCAGCCGCTGCGGATGGCCCGCCGCGTAGGCCTGCGCGACCGCGGCCCCCGCGTCGTGCGCGAGCAGCGCGAACCGCTCCAGGCCCAGATGGTGGCGCAGCGCCTCCAGGTCCTCGGCGAGCTGCGGGAAGGCATAGCGGGACGGGTCGGCGGCGGCCGGGGAGTCGCCGGTGCCGCGGCTGTCGGGGAGGATCAGCTGCCGGTGGGCGGACAGCCCGCCGAGGTCGCCCAGATACGCGGCGTCCCGCCCGGGCCCGCCGGCCAGGCACACCAGGGGCGGCAGGGGGGAGTCGGCCGGGCCGAGCACGCGGTAGTGGAGCTCGGCATCGTCGTACGTACGGAAGTGCGGCATACAACCAGCTTGCCCCGAGGTGCCGGGACGCAGACGGTCCCACGGCGTAGGACCGGCGACCGGGCCGATCTCCGCCCTCCGCCAGGGGCACCGCCGCCGTACGGCCCTTACGCTGGCCCGATGACCGCTGACCGCCCCCACGACCACGGCATCGGCACCGACGACAGTGCCCCGCCCGGCGCGGAGACCACCACCGCCGCCGGCCGGCCCGCCGACGACAGCGGCGGGCCGGGCGGCGGCATCCTCGGCCGGGCCCACCGCGCGCTCACCCTGGGCATCATCTCCGTCGTCTCGCTCGTCGCCTTCGAGGCGAGCGCCGTGAACACCGCGATGCCGGTCGCCGCCCGCGCCCTGGACGGCATCGGGCTGTACGCCTTCGGCTTCTCCGCGTTCTTCACGGCGAGTCTGTTCGCGATGGCGCTCGCGGGGGAGTGGAGCGACCGGCGCGGGCCGCTCGGGCCGCTGTTCACCGGGATCGCGGCCTTCGGGGCCGGGCTGCTGGTCGCGGGTGCCGCCGGGAGCATGGGGATGTTCATCGCCGGCCGCGGGGTGCAGGGCGTCGGCGGCGGGCTGGTGGTGGTCTCGCTCTACGTGGTCGTCGGGCGCGCCTACCCCGAGCGGCTGCGCCCCTCGATCATGGCGTCGTTCTCCGCGGCCTGGGTGGTGCCGGTGATCGTCGGCCCGCTGGTCGCCGGGACCGTCACCGAACACCTCGGCTGGCGCTGGGTGTTCCTCGCCATCCCCGCCCTGATACTCCTGCCGCTCGCGGTGATGCTGCCCGCGCTGCGCGCCCTGCCACGCGACCGGGCGGGCTCGCCGGGCGGCGTACGGCAGGTGCTGGGCAGCCGACGCTGCCTGCTCGCGCTGGCCGTCGCGGTCGGCGCCTGCCTGGTCCAGTACGCGGGCCAGCATCCGTCCTGGGCCGCGCTGTTGCCCGCGGCCGCCGGACTGGCGCTGCTGGCGCCCACCCTCGTACGACTGCTGCCCCGCGGCACGTTCCGGGCGGCCCGCGGCCTGCCGACCGTGGTGCTGCTGCGCGGACTCTCCGCCGGAGCCCTGGTCGCCGCCGAGAGCTTCATCCCGCTGATGCTGGTCACCCAGCGCGGGCTGTCCGCCACCCTCGCCGGGCTCTCCCTCACCGGCGGCGGCCTGACCTGGGCACTCGGTTCGTACGTGCAGAGCCGCCCGCGCCTGGAGCCGTACCGGGAACGGCTGATGGGCCTGGGCCTGGTGCTTCTGGCGGTGGCCATCGCGCTCGTGCCGCTCGCCCTCGTCGACGGCGTGCCGGCCGCGGTCGTCGCGGCGGCCTGGACGGTCGGCGGCTTCGGCATGGGCCTGAACATCTCCAGCGGCGGCGTCCTCCTGCTGAAGCTGTCCCGCCCCGAGGAGGCGGGCAGCAACTCGGCGTCCCTGCAGATGGCGGACGCGCTCGGGAACGTGACGTTCGTCGGGGTCGGCGGTGTGCTCTTCGTCGCCTTCGGCGGCGGTTCGATCGCGACCCATGCGAGTGCGGCGGCCGGCGGGGCGGGGCAGCCCGCGGCGTTCGTGGCCGTCTTCGCGACGATGGCCGTCGTGGCGCTGCTGGGGGCGGGGGCGGCGTGCCGCCTTAAGTAGCCGCCCCACGTTTCGGCTGCGCTTGGCTTTCTTCCCACGTTTTCGGCTTTCCCGCCGTGGTGGCTCGCGTCGTTTCGGGTCCGCTGCGCGGGGCGTGGGTGCGGGTGATGCTTGTACGTTCCTCGCCGTTGCGCCTGCGGCGGGCGGGTGGGTGTCGGGTGCGGTGACGGGCCTCCGGGGCAGGGTTTCCGGACTGCTTCGCTTTACGTCCGGAAA